>NZ_JBJGXI010000030.1:0-67062 GCF_045635475.1 Radiobacillus sp. PE A8.2
AGTGTAATAAGTATTGACTGTAGCTTCGTAATGATTTAAAATTTACTAAAAGTAAATGTGCGTGTGTTGGAAAAATGGGGACCTTCACGAAAATCTACTTTGTCTTAAAAGTACGTTTTTAGTGAGGTTTTTTTGTATCTGACAATGAAAACGCTTGTTTTTGGAACACATGGTTGACTTGATATCGAAAAGTACAGTGAGCACTCGACTTGATTTTACAAGTTAATAGCTAGGATGGAGAATGGAGAAATCACAAATGCACTTAAGTTATATAACTTGGGGCTATTTGTGATTTTTTTTATAATAATCCATGACGATTTTATAACTAACTTTACACAGCTATTTGCCGAATATAGTTGACTAATGTATGAAAGAATATAAATGATATCTAAGATGACGTTTCACCTCCAATAGTGGGAGTTGTCACTTTACTTTATGACTGAATACAGGTGTAAGTACTGACAGGATCATAAGGAGGATAAATCCTTTGCAAAATATAGAACAGTCATCTGCGAGAATGTAACAATTATTGGCTTTCATGTATGAGTGAGGAGGAGCGATATGAGTGAACCTTGGAAAGTACTAATCGTTGATGATGAGATGCTCATCAGGCAGGGAGTTATTAACTATATCAACTGGGACGATGAAGGCTTTCAAATTATCGGAGAAGCTGGGAACGGAAATGAAGCACTTCAGTTAATGGAACAGAATCTGCCTCACATAATCCTTACTGATGTCGTAATGCCGGGGATGGATGGTATAGAATTGGTGAAGCGGGTTAAGGAAAAATATCCTGCAATTGAAATCGTGGTGTTGAGTAGTTTCGAAAATTTTGAATATGTTCGTTCGACTTTTCAGAGTGGTGTGGCTGATTATATACTAAAGCCTAAACTTAATGGAGAAGAACTATTAAAAACGTTGCACAGAATCGTACCCTCCGAGCTAGAGGACAGTGGAACAAAACAGAACCCAGATTCCATAGAAGAAATTTTACAAAAGGGAATAAAAGGCTATACGTCAATGAACAATAGCGCACTTGTTGAAGCTTTTCCATTCAGCCAATATAGTATAGTAGCTGTTTGGCGAGAGGACAAAGATAATCAGTTAAGCGATAAAGAAATAATCAATTATTTTCAAGAACATATTGAGAACCTTGAAATCTTTTGGATTCCAATTTATGAAAGTGGTGCCGCGTATATTCTCAATTTTGAGCCCGCTCTATTAAAAACTATTAAACAAGTGGTTGCTACATTGGCAGAGCAATACAATAATGCAGACATGAATACGAGATGGATGATGATCAGACCTTTTCCGTCTATTTCGAAGTTGAAAGAAGTATATGAGGAAGATTTGCTTGTGATGGCAAACTACTACTTTTACTTAAGTGATAGAAAATTACTTTTGTACGATGAATTGCCAAAAATAGAGGATGATCATAAACATTTTGAGTTAAGCCAGTTTATTGATTTTTTTAAACATAAACAATTTACTGTTGCCATTCATTACCTAACAGAGCATGTACAAGCTTTAGGCAGTAACTACACGAAGGATACCTATGAATTTAAATCATGGTTGGAAAATATTGTTTTTAATATTATTGTTTTATTAGGAAATATGAAATATGACTCGGCGGAACTAGAGTCAAAAAAATATGATTATTTTACGGAGATTAATGAAGCAAAAAATGCGAGTTCTGCTCTTTTCTATTTCTTAGATTTTGTATCAGAAGTTAAAAAAATCGTGCTTTCAGATGAAGAGACACTGCCAACGAACATGCAGTTATTATTACAATATATCGAAGAACATTATGCAGAGCCACTTTCTTTAAAAACGTTATCGAACCATTTTCATTTTAATGCATCATATTTATCCAGTTATTTTAGTAGTCATTATCCAGAAGGCTTCAGTGAGTATTTGAATCACGTGAGAATTAATAAAGCAAAGACCATTTTGAAATCAAGCACCGCACAAATAGCGACAGTTAGTGAACAGGTTGGCTACTCCGACCAAAGCTATTTTTCAAAAGTGTTTAAAAGACTGGAAGGAAAATCACCTGGAAATTATCGGAAAGAGGTGCAAATGCCTGTTACTTGCCGAAGTTTGTCATGAGACAAAGGGACGGGGTTCTTTCGTCCCATTTTTGTTAAGATAAGAAACTATTATAGCATCCAGGAACAGCTAGTTGCATTAATATGCTAACCTTGTAAAAAAATATGTAAGCAAATCTTACAAAATTCACACAATCTTTAAAATTATTGCTAAACTAATACATATCGAGACTAAGGGACGGATCTTCCGTCCCACTTTACACTTTGGAAAATGCTTATTAATCAAAAAGTTGCCTCCTATCAATGAATTAAATTTTATGCCAAATGGCTATTCCAAGGAAAGGATGAACGTGTCGTCTTGAGAATCCATAACTTTCAATAACATGTTATTGTTCCATGCATCTTGATAGAATTATGGATCAAGTATTCAGTGAAATTGGAATTTCCTGTGCAGTTGTTAAATGTGAATTTTAATTGTAAAAGGGTGGGAAACTAATTAGGAGCATCTAAAGCATGAAGAAGTGGTATCTAGGTTTATCTGGATCCGCTTTTTTTAGTTGGATAGTAGCCTTGAATAAGGCCATTAGCTATACTGCCTTATCTTATTGTGCCACGGGGATAGAATTGTTATCGTGCTTAGACCATTAGAGTGATTACAATTATGGGAACTTAAAAGCACATCCGTTATTTATGATGAAGGGGCATTAGTACAAAGTGTGATATTACTCGAATGTTTGGTGACTAGATGAAAAAATGTACCGAAATGACGTTAACGTTTTTTTATCCTATGAAAATGCATAATGGAAAACCTTTGTTCTAACTGCTATAACTAGCAAACTTTTGAAGGGGAGTGAGAAGGGCGGCTCTACCGCTTTTTTGTCCACAAAGGTATCTTTAGAACCTTTGGAGTATATTATTGGCGAACTTGAAAAGCAACCAGAATAAACATAATTAGAAGAAAATTCTAACCAAATATTATCTCTAGTCACAGAATTCATAGAAATTTAATCAGAGGTAAAGATAGTGGTACGAGAGAATCGTCCCTTTGTTTCCAAACAAAAAACTTTGTAAATTTTTCTTTTTAAATCTTTAACCTTAATTAACACTAACTAAATATTTAATCTTTATCATTAGGAAGTGGACAGGCTATGTTCAAATTTTTTTGGGGGAGGAAAAGCATGAAACTTAATAAAATTTTAACATCTAGGGTTTTGAACGTATTTTTGATTTTTACGTTGATTTTTACGAACTTTTCAGGGGTTTTATCGGTTCCTGTAAGTGCTAGTACTACTTCAGATGGTTTAATTATTTCCGAATACATTGAGGGTAGTAGTTTCAACAAAGCACTAGAAATTTACAACGGAACAGGAGCAGATGTTGATTTATCTGCATATACACTAGAGGTTTATTTTAATGGAAAAACTACGACAACCCCGATTTCCTTAGAAGGTGTTATTGCCAATAACGACGTATATGTTGTCGCACATACAAGTGCAAATGATGATATTAAGGCAATTGCTGATGAATTAACGGGTTCACTTAGCTTCAACGGAGACGATGCGATCGTTCTTAAACACAACGATACAATCATTGACTCGTTCGGACAAGTTGGGGTTGACCCAGGATCATCTTGGGATGGACTAACTGCTGACAATACGTTAGTTCGTAATGCATCAATTCTATCAGGTGACACCAATTCAACAGATGCATTTGACCCAAACATAGAATGGGACGTTTATGATAAGGACACGGTCACAAATCTAGGTTCTCATACTATAGAAGAATCAGATTATATTTCGGTTGCAGATGCAATTGCAAATAACGCAGGTGAAGCAACTGTTCGAGGTTATATTGTCGGAACTGTAACTTCTAGTTCAAACTTTGACCTAGAAGCTCCTTTTGATAGAGCTACAAATCTTGGGTTAGCAGATTCACCGACTGAAACAGATGTTAGTAAGATGATACCAGTTCAGTTACCATCTGGTAGCGTTCGAAGTGCATTAAATCTAGTAGATAATCCAGGGAATCATGGGGCATTAGTAGAAATTACTGGAGATTTAGAGACTTATTTCTCTATTCCTGGATTAAAAAGTCCTTCAGCATATGAAATTATTGAGGGTGGAACAACTCCAGAGCCGGATCCTACGCCAGAACCTGGCGAAGTAGTAACAATTGAAGAAGCACGTGCTCTAAATAACGGCACTCAAGTAACGGTAGAAGGTGTTGTTACAGCAGATAACACAGCAATCAGTGGAGGGGGCCTTTCCACTTATATTCAAGACGACACAGCAGGTATTAACCTTTATGGTTCTAGTCCAGAAGATTTACAAGAAGGCGACAAGGTAAAAGTTACTGGTAGTCTGGCAGAATATAACGGCTTAAAAGAAATTGAACCTACTAATATTGAAGAGCTTAGTACAAATGAAGCTCTTCCACAACCGAAAGAAATTACGCTAGCTGATTTACAAGACGCTACAATTGCTGAACCATTAGAAGGACAGCTTATAAAAGTAAACGGCTACGTACAAGATGTTCCAAGTTCACCAGCAGGTGGTGGCTATAATGTTTCTTTCGTGGATGCGGAGTACAATAGTACGACGCTTCGTGTAATGGAAGGTACAAATGCGATTAGTGCTTTAGAAGAAGGAAAATGGTTTGAAGTAACGGCTATTTTAAGCCAATATGATACTTATCAAATCTTACCTCGTAAAGCAGCTGATATTACATTAGCATCAGAACAACCAGAAGCTCCAACTTCTGCAGGTGAATATTCTACAGTTGTAGAAAGTGTTACAGATGGAGATACGATTCATATTAAAACACCAGTATTAGGGGCGACGAAGGTAAGATTCCTTAATATGGATACACCGGAAACCTATCACATTGGTGATTATGATATGGATAAGGTGAATTCAGATCCAGATCATGCACAAAAGTACTTTGGTGAGTTAGCAAAAGAACATATCAAAACACTAATTCAACCAGGGGATGAAATTACATTAAAGATTGGTCAAGAACCGACGGATGCATACGGTCGTTTACTTGCGCAAGTTGTACGTAAATCTGATAATGTAAATGTGAATTTACAAATGGTGAAAGATGGATATGCATCTACTTATTTTATCTGGCCAGTTGGAGATGAAGCAACATATAATGAATTTCAAACTGCAGTTGAAAATGCTAAAGACAATAAATTAGGTATTTGGTCAGACACGAATACAGACGCTTTAGAACTACCTTTTGTTTTCCGTGCACGAGAACAAGGTAAAGGGTTGTTGCGTTATGTCGGAAACTCTGACACAAAAGAATATGTAGAACCTCAAGATTGGGAAACAGTTGATGTGGACAAGCGCATTTTCTTTGTCAGTGCTGATGAAGCAGAAGCACAAGGATACGTTCCTGAAGGTGAAACACAACAACCACCTAGTGAAGGAACTGTTGATGTGCAATTGTTAGGATTTAACGATTTACATGGTAAAATCGACCAAGAATACGGATTCGATGAAAATGATGACGAAGTGATTGATTATTACAAAGGTAGAATTGATTATATTGCTTCTTATGTAAAACAAAAAGAAGCAGAAAATCCAAACACACTAGTTGTTCATGCTGGGGATATGATTGGTGGAAGCTCACCGGTATCAGCATTACTTCAGGATGAGCCAACGGTTAATCTTATGGAAAGTATCGGATTTGACGTAGGCGCTGTTGGTAACCACGAATTTGATGAAGGTACTGTTGAACTACTTCGTATGGTAAACGGTGGCGAATATGATCCAGTTGCTACTCCAGGGTATGATGGGATGGATTTCCCGCTATTGTGTGCGAACTGTATTGATGAAAGCACAAATGAATCGATTCTTCCATCTTACACAATTCTTGAAACGGCTGGACAAAAAATTGGATTTGTTGGTCTAACAACATCTAATACAGGTAACATGGTTATCCCAGAAGGTATTAATGGGCTTAAGTTTACCGATGGTGTAACAGAGGCTAACGCAGCAATTGAAGAATTAAAAGCAGAAGGCGTTGAAACAATTGTAGTACTTGCACACATGGCTGTTGAAGAAAATGGCTCTGGTGAAGCTGCAAGTCTAGCTAATGCCATTGATGACGAAGTAGACGTGATTTTTGCTGGTCATAATCACCAAGTGGTTAACACAGAAGTGGACGGCAAATTAATTGTTGAAGCAGGAGAATACGGACAAGAATTTTCTGAAGTAGACTTAGTCATTGATACAACTACAGGTGATGTAGTTTCTAAATTAGGAAATATCGTAGATGTAGATCACCGTAATGCAGAACCGCATCAACCGACAAAAGAACAGCTTGAACACTATCTTGATTTAGTAGGTCCTACACTAAATGAAGTAATGGGACATTCTACTACAGAGATAGTAGGTGGCTATTCTAATACTGGTGATAATGCATTAGGAAACTTACTTGCGGACGGTATGAAATGGGCGATGGACAGTGATTTTGCACTGATGAACGGTGGCGGTATTCGTGATTCACTACCTAAAGGTGCAATTACGTATAGCGACTTATTTAACGTCCAACCATTTAATAACGTATTAGTGAAATTAGAAATTTCTGGTTCAGACTTAAGGGAAATAATGAACGCACAAATTACTTCAGGCTATGGTCCAGATTACAGTATTGCTGGGTTTAAATACACTTGGAACCCTGCAGTAAATAAAGTTGTTGATTTAATGTTACCAGATGGTACACCAATTGATCCAGAAGGTGAATACACAGTAACAACAAATAACTTTATGGCTACAGCAACAGGTTCTAAGTATTTACCAATCGGTGAACTTGGAGAAAACATGATCACTGGACCGGAAGATTTAGAAGCAACAGTTGATTATGTAAAAACTTTACCAAATCCATTTACGTATGAAATAGAAGGTCGTATTACTGGAACAGATGAAATGCCTCCTGCTGAGGAAATCGATACAGTAACAATCGCTGAAGCTCGAGCTGCTTCAATCGGTTCAGAAGTAGTAGTAGAAGGTGTGGTCACTTCTACACCAGGTTCTTACGGCGGTAAAAACTTCTATGTTCAAGATATGACTGGTGGGCTGTATGTTTATACAACTTTAGATGAAGGCCTGAAAATTGGAGATGAAGTTCGTTTATCAGGTACAACAGATGAATACAATGGATTGTTCGAATTGAAACCTACGATTATGGAAAAGACTGGTGCAGGTCCAGTTGTTCCAGCAAAACAACTTACACCAGCACAACTAGGTGAAGCTGTTGAAGGACAATTAGCAGTTGTTAAAGGTGCAACAATCTCTGATTTAGAAGAGAAAAGCTACGGTAGTATCGAATTCACAGCAACAAAAGACGGAGAAACAGTATCCGTTTATGTAGATAACCGTACAGGCTTGAAATTCTTAGATTTTGCATTCGAGAATGGTGATGTAGTTGATATTACAGGTATTATTACTGACTATAAAGGTACCTATGAATTAAATCCCCGTATGGCTGAAGATATAGAAGCAGCTGAAACTGTAAATATGAAAACAGTTGTAGAAGCTCGCGCCGCAGCGGCAGGTGAAGAAGTAACGGTACAAGGTGTGGTAACAGTAAAAGCTGGAGACACAACTTTCATCCAAGATGAAACTGCTGGTATAGCGATCTATGGTTCTGAGATTGCTGCAAGTGTAGGTGACAAAGTTCAAATTACTGGTACTACGAAAGACTATAACGGTCTGCGTGAATTAGTTGACTTTGGAGTAACACTTGTTGAAGCAAGTGTTGGTACACCAGCACCTAAATCGGTAAACTCTACTGAACTTGGTGAAGATCTAGAAGGTCAACTTGTAACTATTGCAGATATTACAGTTGATAGTGATGCAGGTTACGGTGAGTTTAATGCATCAGACGCAACAGGTACTTTTGTAATTGATAACAGTGCGTTTTCTATCGAAAGTGGAACAAGCTATGAATCTATTACAGGTGTACTAACTTATGACTTTGGTAGTTTTAAAGTAATTCCGGTAGCTGCACCAGTTGAAAAATCAACTCCAGATCCGGAGCCGAAGCAAGAAAAAGTAGTAAAACCGGCAACCGAAGTAGACAACAGCAAAAAAGAAATGAAAGCAACCGTAACAACTGCTGATGTTGAAAATATGCAAGATAACGAAGTACTTGTTCTTGAACCAGAAAATGCATTAGAACAATTAGAATTGTCCATTGCATTAAACGCAGATGTAATTCAAGCATTAGTAAACAAAAATGCAGATTTGAAAATTAATAAAGGTGATACGCAAGTTCAAATTCCAACAGCCATCCTAGAACAAATTGCAGCAGCTGGTGGTGACGTTGTAATCACCCTTGAGCAACAAGAAGTAGAAGGTGCTATTGGTCCTGTATACAACTTTACAATCACTGCAGGATCTTCTGAGATTAGCGATTTCAATGGTGAAGCAGTAACATTAACATTCCAAGTAGACGCTGATTCACTTGCTGAAATGGATCCAAATAATATTAAAGCATTCTACTATAATGAAACAACTGGAGAATGGGAAGTTATCGCGGACAGTGTTTATGATCCAAACACTGGTGTTATAACTGCGACAACAACACACTTCAGTACGTTTGGTATTTTCGAAAACAACGGAGATGCAAAAGATGCTCCAGTTGATGCCGAAGTTCCTGACGAAGATACGCAAAACCCTGATACAGGTGACGGTTCTGACAATGGCTCTAATCCTGACGATGGTTCTGATACAGATGACGGTTCTAATGATGGAGATACCGATAATGGTGACTCTGACAAAGGATCTGATGATGAATCTGGTGAAGAACTTCCTGACACAGCAACAAGTACGTTTAACCTATTAGCAATTGGTCTATTCATACTAGTTGGTGGTCTTGGGTTACTATTCGTAATGAATAGAAGAAAACAAGTTTAAATAATATGAGAAGGCCGTCCCATTATGGGGCGGCCTTTCTTGTGGTCTAGGAAATTATAAAAATAGACAGTTGTGGATATCTTGCTGAGTTATTTAGCCACGGCCAGCTTCGAGCGCCAGCGACTAGCGAGACTTCCCTCACCTCATGACACGATAAGTCAACATCGATTCAGGTTTTATAGAAGGTCGACTAAATGCGGACTTGTCGTCCAACGTCGACATACCCCTTATGCAGGGGCATGTTTCCTTTATCTCCTGCGGTTCAGTCCAAATGTTTTCGGTGAGGCGAGTAATCGCACTAAGGAAAGCTACAATGAATATACACCGCAGAAACAAGTGATTTTATTGTTTCGAGTCCCAGTCCGTACGTCGCTAACCGGCGATCTGCGCTTTTGTTCTTGCTATCATTTCCAGAAGAATGGTTGTATTACCTTCATAGACAACAGTCTATTAATTTGTACAATCCCTCTTTTAAAATAGTAGAAGATTACTTCTTCAACATTTGATTCAATCTTCGTCGACCTTCAGCTGTTAAATAAACTTTTTTGTCACCCAACAATTTCTTCGCCATATCCCTAGTCATTTGCTTATTTTCTTTAGAAGTCATAATATACTCTCCTTTCGGTAATTATTATAATTTATTCAAAAATAATAGGATTGCCTGTACTAGTATACTGAGTAGTTTGTGGATTTTGGCGCACTGATACCAGTCATATGGAGATGTTCGTCATCATGTCTCAACTGGTTCCGTGTAGAAATGGGGATACTATCTTAGTATGTGAAAAGTAGAGAAGGGGATAAACGTGTTCCAAATTATGTTAAGCCGCACCCCCTCTTTAAGGGCTGCGGCTTTTTCTGCACTGATTCCACTTGGGCTAAATATCCACCCTTGTAAGATATTTGGTTAGGCTAATATACAAACTGTAATAGCTACATTGTCGCAACCTACATCATGTCTTTCTCTTTTTAATCCGACCTATTCCAAGTACTTTTGCTTCTTGACGTAAAGCCTTCATTAGACTAATTGTCATTAAAGCGATAATAATCGAAAATGGTAAAGCTGCTATAATCATCATATTTTGTAATGCTTGAAGCCCACCTGAGTAGAGAAGTACTAACGCTATTGTAGAGAGCAAAATACCCCATGTAAATTTAACTTTATTACCAGGTGTATGGGATCCATTTGTTGTCATCATACCTAATACATATGTTCCTGAATCAGCAGATGTAATGAAAAATGACCCAATCAGCACGATTGCAGTTATTGACGTTACTAACGGCATTGGATAATTTGAAAATACCCCGAATAAAGATTCTTCTGCAGATAATTTTGATATTTCAGCAATACCATTATGCTCCAGCATAATTGCTGAACCTCCGAAAGCTGAGAACCATAAAAAAACAACAAGCGAAGGTATTAGTAATACAAAAAATATAAATTCCCTAATACTACGACCTTTAGAAACTCGGGCAATAAAAATACCGACAAATGGTGCCCATGCAATCCACCATGCCCAATAAAAAATCGTCCACCCATTAATCCATCCACGAATGTCATCGTTGAACGGTGCAATTCTAAAACTCATTTGTGGTAACGTTTGAATATATGCCCCAACCGTATCCGTAAATAAATTTAAAATAACTAATGTTGGACCGAATATAAACATCAGTAAAAATAGAGCGCCGGCTAAAATCATATTAGCGTTGCTTAATATTTTTATTCCTTTACCTAGTCCAGACCATGCTGATATTAAAAATAAAACTGTTACAACCGCGATAATAACAAATTGTATCCAAATATTTTTGGGTATTTCAAAAAGATATGCCAAACCACCATTGATTTGAACTGCTCCAAATCCGAGCGATGTTGCAACACCAAGAACAGTTGCTAATACAGAAAAGATGTCAATAGCTTTTCCGGTTTTGCCTCTTACCTTATCACCAAAAATTGGTTCTAAGGTTGCACTTATTAAGTTCAACTTTTTATGTCTGAAATGAAAATAAGCTATTGCTAGAGCAACGATCGCATAGATACTCCACGCGTGAATTCCCCAATGAAAAAAAGTAAATCTAAGTGCATCCTTGATTGCTTGCTCCGTACCGATTTCTCCAGTAGGTGAGCTAATCGCATAATGGCTAATTGGTTCTGAAGTACCATAAAAAACAAGCCCGATCCCCATTCCAGCACTAAATAACATTGCAATCCATGTGGGTGTAGAGAATTCCGGTTTTTCATCTTGATTTCCGAGCCTAATTCGACCAATAGGTGAAAAAAGTAAATATAAACAAATAACAAGCACAATCGTGACAATGATGAGATAATACCATCCAAATGCATCAGAGAAGAAAGCTTGAATATTTGCAGTAAAGTCCTCAAATGTATTAGGAATAATAATTCCTGTAATAACGAGCAAAGAAAGGATACCTAATGATATGTAAAATACGATATAACGTTGTTTCATTGTACTACCTCCTACATTAGTTAACGATAAGATATAGTCTTCTCTTTTTTAGTCAAATAATGTAATGAAGAGGTAATATTTTTCTATGGATAGTCACTTCCCGGTTTTATCTTCATTTGCCAGTTAATGTGAAGAAGTATCTTTAAGGATGGACTGACCCAATCGATTGCTTTGCTGCTGAAATTATCATTGGCAATATAAAAGCGGTTAAGCAAATGCTCAACCGCAAGATTAATTATTTTTTAAGATGCCATAAATGACAAGATTAATATTAGAACGACAGGTCCAATTAAGACAAAATAACCAATCGGATTAGCAAAGTTTAATGTCCAGCCAATGCCAAACCGTTTTTCTACAAAAATAGACGGATCATTCGAATTAAAATAAATTAATCCACCTTTCCAGTACTGATCTTCATCTATACCTTCAACTGTTGCGTCTTGGTGTACTAAAGCTTTTCCTTCCAGATCTGAGTCAACACTTCCAACCTTAACGGCCAAGCCAACTGCACCGGCCAAAATTAAAACAAGAAATACAAGTGGAAAAAGCATTATTAACGATTCACTCAAGAGGTTTTCGTACAACAATTGAAGCTGTATAAGTGAAAACAAAATCGTGATTAAAATATTCGTGACAAATAAAAACCAACTTGTATATTTACGCAAGCGCAATTGGCGCAATGTGGAGGATGTTATATTACCAGCATTTATTTTAATTCCTGACCGTTTCGTAAATACGTTTATGCCAAAAAACATTAGTTGCATGACAAGCAAGAGGATTGGAAGGTTGATCACAGACATCCAGCTCTTTTCGGTAAATGCATCTGGTTGCCCATCTGGTCCCCAATGCGTTGGAATTTGACTTGGCAATCGGTCAAACGACAGGATGGTTAAAGCCATTAACGCAACTGTCATGATGATTGGTATCAAGTGCACAAATGAAGCGAGCATTTCATCCCTAGAACGAACTTTTAGGTCTGCATAGTGAACTTGATTAATTGTCCCATACCATTGTTGTGAGCGCTTGAGCTTTGTCATTTTATAATGAAAGTAAAAATAAAGTGATAACCCAATGATCAGGATGATAAACGGAATGATGGTGCCTGCTAGTACGAGTGTTACTTCTTTTACATTGGCGGTTTGGCTCCAAAACCAAAAACTAACCGTAACTATTATTGCTACTATTGTAGTTACAATTGCATACACTTTTTTATATTGCATCACTTTTGGATGTTTTGTTTGGTTATAAGGAATCGTTACGCCGAAAACGACCGTGCGTTTTACAATAAATGGGACAGTAATTTGAAAGAAACTAACAAATAGAATCGTTATTAGCAAGATAATAAAAGCCATGATTAAGCCTCCTTAATATTTTTGATTACAGTTGTAATTAATTCATGCAACTGTTCTTCATTCATCCCGTTGGCCATTGCTTCTACAACGACCGGCTTGAATTCGGTAGATAATGCTGACAGGCGATTATTAGTAATTTGTTTGTCTTTATTAACGGTGATCATAGCGCCTTTTTTGGGAACAATCTCAATAATTCCTTTTGACTCTAGTTCGTGATAGCTTTTATTTACGGTGTGCATGTTCACACTAAGATCTCCTGCGAGTGCACGTACAGACGGGAGCGTATCACCTAGGCTCAAATCACCGCGCACGATTGCTTCCATAATTTGCGTCCGAAGCTGGACATATAAAGGGACGTCCGAATTCGGGTCAATGAACATGTTATGTTTCCTCCACTCTTATTTCTTTCTTGTTATATATATAATATAACAGATTTGTTCTATATTGTATAGAACAAATTATGTTGAATATACGAATTAAAGTGCATTTGATCTAACTGAGAGCCGTAATTTCACGGGGGATGTAGTGATAACTGATACCACTATTTGGCTCAAGTGACATATCCCATCTCCCCTTGAGCTATTCACTATACGAAGCACATCTAACCAAGTACAATATTTAATAACGCTATCACTAGGAGATACACACATATGAACAGAAACTCGAAAACAAACTATTATTTATTGCTATTCGTGATTTTCGGAGGGTTTTTAATCTTTGGTGTTTCAGAAAATATTAAGGGTCCCGCAATACCGGAGATGCAGACAGAACTCGCTTTGAGCGATGGTATGCTTGGTTTGCTTTTAGCAATCAACGCATTTGGCTTTTTACTCGCATGCACTTATACGTCCTGGCTAATTGAAAAAATCGGTGCAAAAACGATTAGTATAGTTACTTTTCTCCTAATGGGAGTATCGGGCATTTTTATTTATTTCTCTAGTAGCTTCCCAACATTAATTGGAGCTTATTTTGTGTTGTACCTAGGAAACGGTATGCTTGAGATTGGACTTGCGATTATTGCTGCCCGGCTTTTTACCAAAAATACGGGAACGATGCTCAATCTGTCTCATTTTTTCTATGGACTAGGTTCCACAGTTGCCCCGATCGTTGCTGCTCATATGATGGGGTGGGAGATTTCATCAACAATCTTAGGCTGGCGCGGCATGTATATGATTATGCTATCGTTATCTCTTTTACCGATCATTCCAGTTGTGTTAAGTCGCTTTCCGAAAGAACAGTCAGAGGAAGAAGATCGCACATCGTATAAAAAGTTAGCTAAGGATCCGATTGCCTGGCTTATCGTTTTCGCGTTATTGATGGGGGTAACGACAGAATTAGGAATTGCTGCTTGGCTAGTAAACTATCTTGTAAAAGTTGACCAATGGACAGTAGAGGCTGCTTCCAACCTTCTGGCAATATTCTTTTTCACATTTATGCTATCGCGCTTATTATTAGGACCTGTGACCGATAGGTTTGGTTATGCTATTTCGATTATTGTCTTTTCTGCGTTTGCAGGTATTATTAGTATTATCCCTGTGTTTGCAGGTGAACATGCTGCCATATTATTTGCGATTGCAGGTTTCGGAGTTGGTCCGATTTATCCTACGATGATGGCCTTGCTTGCCAAAAAGTATACAAAAGGGACAGATACAGCGATTACCTTCACCGTTGTCCTGATCGGCATAGGCGGCGTAATTACTAATTTGATAATCGGCTACTTGATTGAAATTGTTACAAACTTACAATTACGGCCAACCTATGAAGCTAGTAATCAATTAGGCATGCAAGCAGGATATTTGTTTATTGCTAGCACCGCACTATTATGTAGTCTTGCTACGGTGTTTATTTATGTACGGCTTAAGAAAGAGGGGCAGTTGTTGTAGGGTGCCGTTCCCTTGCGACCGTAGGTGTTCCAAAGTGGTGTTTTTGTCATAATGACCGATTCAGGATATTGAGATAGACTTTCACTATATCATAAATTTAATAAGCTATTATACCGACGTTTCTCATAACTCCGAGAAGCGTTTTTTTTATGGTATAAGAAATCTTTTAAGGTTCGCTTAAGGTTCGCAATCCATAATAGCGATAAGGTTAAAACAACGCCTAATCGGAAGTTAAAAAACAATGAAAAATTTGGAAAGAGGTGATTCAAATGAGTAAACCATCAAGGCTACGTAATTTTGCAAATACATTGGGAGCGGGGATTCTAGGGTCCGCTTTAACACTCGGGGTTGTAACACAAACTGGATATTTTGAAACAGACACCACGATTCCTACTAGTGAAGAGGACACGCTAGAGATCGCTAACGATTTGAAAGCAACCGAAACAAGTACGGCTGCTGTCAATGTTCAGCAAGTTTCAGCTACCGATAACTCCGTAGCTGAAATAGTTGAACAAACATCGGAGGCAATTGTAGGCATCGTGAATATTACACAGCAAAGTAATCCGTTCACCCGTTCAAGTGAAGAAGCTGAAAGTGGCACCGGATCAGGGGTTGTTTTTGAAGTCAGTGATGATGCAGCCTATATTGTGACAAACAATCATGTTATCGAAGGTGCAGATGAAATCGAAGTTTCCTTATATAACGAGCAAGTTGCAACTGCTGAATTAGTAGGAACTGATTCGTTAACGGACATAGCTGTCTTAAAAATAGCAGGTAGCTTTGACATTACACCGATCGATTTTGGAGATTCTACTACGCTTCGTGCGGGTGACCAAGTTATCGCCATTGGAAATCCATTAGGACTTAAGTTGTCGAGAACAGTGACACAAGGGATAGCCAGTGCAGTGGACCGTACGATTTCGGTATCTACCTCTGCCGGTGCGTGGGAATTAGATGTTATCCAAACAGACGCAGCAATTAACCCAGGAAATAGCGGAGGAGCGCTGATTAATGGCGCTGGTCAATTAATCGGAATCAATAGTTTGAAAATATCTGAAAGTGGTGTGGAAGGACTTGGATTTGCGATTCCAAGTAATGATGTCAGCACAATCATTAATGAACTTATGGAAAATGGTAAAGTATTACGCCCATATCTCGGTGTCAGCCTCGTAGGATTAAATGAAGTAGCGCCATACTATTTGAGAAATATTGCAGATACGATTACAGATGGTGCCATTATTTCATACGTTGATGAGAACTCAGTAGCAGCAACTGTTGGGCTACAAGTGGAAGATATTATTGTTTCTATAAATGGACAGTCCATCCAAAACGATGATGAATTCCGCAAATACTTATATACTGAATTATCGATTGGTGACACCGTAACGATTGAATTCTACCGTGCTAATCAATTACAAACGGTTGAAGTTACGATGCCAGGCAACTGACTCAACATAATCATAGCATAGCTAAGGTATCCGCATGACGGGTTAATCCGACTGTGTGAATGGCTTAAATCAAGATTATCTAATGAACAACTAAAAAACGTTATGCATCAGCGGTTTTTGCAGATTCGCTTAACAAAAGGAGAAATATGATGAAAAGTTTAAATAAAAGTTCAATATTTTGGATACTCGGGATTGTGTTAGCCGTCCTGCTATTAGTAGCAGTTTTCTTTCAAAAAGACGAAACCAGTGCAGTTGCTACAATTAATGGAGAAGAGATTACGGATGTAGAATTAAATGAAGTTCTCGTAAAGCAATATGGTACTGATACGTTAGATGGACTGATCTCACAGAAAGTAGTTAAAATGGAAATTGAAAATGCAGGCATTGAGGTAACAGAAGAGGAAATAGACCTTGAACTTGAAGAATATATAGCCTATTACGGTGGTGAAGAAGCTTTTCATACTGATTTAGATTCGAGTGGTGTGACTGTGGAGGATATAGAGGAAGACATTGAGATTTATATTGCCACAAATAAAATTTTAGCGGACCGTTTTACAATAACAGATGATGAGATGCTAACCTATTTTGAAGAGAACCAAGATTCATTTGCCCAAGCTGAACAAGTGCAAGCGAGCCATATCTTAGTTGAGGATGAGGCAACAGCGAATGAGGTAATTGAAAAACTAAATGCTGGAGAAGATTTTGCAGAATTAGCGCTCGAATATTCAACAGATACAACCACGAGTGAAACAGGTGGGGACCTTGGTCTGTTTGGAGCTGGTGAAATGGTACAAGCATTTGAAGATGCTGTTTTTGCCATGGAAATTGGTGAGATCAGTGAGCCGGTAGAAACAGAATATGGATTTCATGTGATTAAACTTGTTGATAAAGTGGAGGCTACAGAAGCTAATTTTGATGACGTAAAAGCTGAAATAGAAACAACCCTATTTGATACAAAAGCAGATGAGGAATACGCCGTTTGGCTTGATGAAATAATGGCTGAATATGATATTGAATATTTGTTGTAGGGGTGAGTGGGGACAACTAGTTTGTCCCCATAAATCTTTTGGTGTTATCGAAGAGCCTGTGTTCGAACGATTTGCCCCCATCCAGCTTATCTATTTTTACGGTGATGTCTATCATAATAAAAATAGATGCACTGGATCCAAAAATAATGCTAGCAAAACGAACTTAAATGAAAGTGTATTCATACTTGACTCGAATGAAAAACAATTAGTAAAAATTTCTATACGGAATTCATAGTAAAATTTATGGAAGTAATTTATAATGTAAATATACCTATTTTTTACAAAATTCAGCAAAAAGCTACAATAGGTATTACAAATAATAATCTTTTGAAACCTTTTTTTGCTTCGTTCCGTACATAATATTGTAATAAAGTTAAAGGAGCTCGTTCATAAATAATTAGAATTGAGTGTGAAATGATGCAATCTTAAATCACGTTTGCGTGATTTAAATATAATAATGAAGGAGTGAATGGTTTGTCTATTTCTTTGCAAAAAGGACAACGTATCGACTTAACAAAAGGAAATGCTGGTCTTTCGAAGATTATGGTTGGTTTAGGCTGGGATCCAATTGAAACTAAACGTGGTGGAATCTTAGGCGGCTTATTAGGAGCTGGAGCACCTGATATTGATTGTGATGCTTCTGTTCTAATGCTCGAAGATGATAAATTTATGAACAAGAAAAACCTGATTTATTTTGGTAATTTGAATAGTTCATGCCGAAGCATTAAGCATACAGGGGACAATCTAACTGGTGAGGGTGATGGAGATGATGAACAAATTTTAATTGATCTTCAAAGCGTGCCTTCAAATATCAATAAACTAGTTTTTGTTGTTAATATTTATGATTGTGTAAGACGTAAACAAGATTTTGGGATGATAGAAAATGCGTTTATTCGTGTAGTCAATAATTCGAATAACCAAGAAATTGTAAAATTTAATTTAACAGATAATTTTTCTGGAAAAACAACCTTAATAGTTTCAGATATTTATCGCCATGGCAGTGAGTGGAAGTTTGCTGCAATTGGAAATGCTACAAACGATAGTGGATTGGAAGATATCGTTCGTTGCTATACGTAATACTAGATTTAGTCTATTAAATTGAGTCAATTAGTTACCTTAAATCAGAACTATGAAATTGACTAACCTAAATCAGATTTTGAAAATAGAAAGGAAGATTTAATAATGGCAGTTTCATTATCAAAAGGACAAAAGGTAGATTTAACAAAAACAAACCCTGGTTTATCGAAAGTTATCATTGGATTAGGATGGGATGTTAATAAATACGATGGTGGTAGTGATTTTGACCTGGATGCAAGTGTATTTCTTCTAGATGCCAATGGTAAGTGTTCTTCAGACGCGGATTTTATTTTCTATAACCAACTTGAGGGTGGAAATGGTTCTGTGGTACATACTGGAGATAACCTTACGGGTGAAGGTGAAGGGGATGATGAGCAAGTAAAAGTAAATCTATCTTCTGTACCGGCTAGTATTGAAAAGATTTCATTTGTTATTACGATTCACGAAGGTGAAACACGCAACCAAAACTTTGGACAAGTATCTAATTCCTTCGTACGTGTTGTGAGTGAAGATACCAATGAAGAATTAATTCGTTATGATTTAGGAGAAGATTTCTCCATTGAAACAGCAATTAATGTTGGTGAATTGTATCGTCATAATGGTGAATGGAAATTCGCTGCTGTAGGTTCTGGCTACCAAGGTGGATTAGGACGTATTGCAACCGATTTTGGATTGCAAATTGGTTAACACTTATTAGACAAGAAGGATGTCCAATCCTTCTTGTCCTTCTTTTCTAGCTGTAAAATAAATAAGGAGGCCATAAAATGGGAGTTCAGTTATCAAAAGGTCAACGAATTGATTTAACAAAAACAAATCCTGGGTTAACTAGGGCGATCATTGGATTAGGATGGGATATTAACCAATTTCATGGCGGAGTTGACTTTGACTTAGATGCTTCTGCTTTTTTAGTTGATGAAAACAACAAATGTGTTAACGATCAAGATTTTGTATTTTATAACAATCTTGAGCATCCTAGCCAGAGTGTAATACATACTGGAGATAATCGTACTGGAGTGGGAGATGGTGATGATGAGCAAATCGTCGTAGATTTTACAAAGATTCCAAATCATATACAAAAAATAGGAATCGCGGTTACTATACATGATGCAGAAGAACGTAATCAAAATTTTGGACAAGTTTCCAATGCGTTTGTACGTCTAGTAGATGACTCCACTAACCAAGAATTATTGCGCTTTGATTTAGGAGAAGATTTCTCTATTGAGACAGCGGTTGTTGTTTGTGAATTATACCGACACGATCGTAATTGGAAGTTTAATGCCATTGGGAGCGGCTTCTCAGGCGGTCTGGCTTCACTTTGTAGTAATTATGGTTTGCAAGTTAATTAGTGGTTAATTAAGGAGGAATTATTTTTGGATATTATAAACCAAGTTTTGTCGACATATGCCTCATTCTTTGATTGGGAAATGTGGGGAGAAGTTCTAACAGACCCAGTTGCATGGGGATATATAGGAACACTTGTCATCTTAGAAGGGCTTTTATCAGCGGATAATGCCTTAGTACTAGCGGTAATGGTCAAGCACTTACCGGAGAAGAAACGTAAAAAGGCATTAACATATGGATTATTCGGTGCATACTTTTTTAGGTTCCTATTTATTGGTTTAGGTGTATTCTTAATTAAGTTCTGGTGGATAAAAGTATTTGGTGCAGCCTACTTAATGTGGCTTGTCATTAAATATTTCTGGAAAGGTGAAGACGATGAAGATGCTGAAGGTGTGAAGAAAAGTGGATGGTTAGTACGTACTTTTGGTTTATTCTGGGGAACAGTTATTGCAGTAGAATTAATGGACATTGCTTTTTCAGTCGATAGTATTTTAGCTGCATTTGCCGTTTCAGAACAAGTATGGGTTCTATTTATTGGTGGAGCATTAGGAATTATTATGATGAGAACTGTGGCAGGGGTTTTCCTGAAATTAATTGAAAAGATACCAGAGTTAGAGACTACAGCGTTCGTTTTAATCGGTATTATTGCTTTAAAGATGGGTGCAAGTGTAATAGGTATACACATCCATCATTTACTGTTTTTCGGAATTTTAATTATTGCTTTTTTAATCACTTTCATTATCCATTACTACAACAAATCAGAGTCGAGAATTGCAAGAAAAGAGATTGCTTCATCAAAAGAAAAATAATTAACTGTCTTCAATGGAAGGGGAAAAATTTTCGCTCCTTCCTTTTTGAATAAAAAGAGGTGTGAAATTGAGATACTTCAACTATTTGTCTCCATTACAAGAAGAAGGAATATTCTTTAAACAATCGAATGTAATTACAAAATATGCTGAAAAAGAACTCCTTCAATATGCTTTAGGGGGAACATTGTACATGCCTGCAATACGCGAAAATATTGCAGATATGGTAATATCAAAAAAATATCCTGAACTTGGATCTATGGTCATTTGCTTAGAAGATGCAGTAGGCGATAAACAGTTAGAAGATGCAGTGAGCAACTTAGTGAGACACGTGAAAGACATATATGATGCATTTTCTAATGGTCAAATTACGATCGAGGAGCTCCCGCTAATATTTATTCGTGTCAGAAACCCTCATCAGATGATCGCATTGGCTAATCGGTTACATGAATGGTTACATGTACTTACTGGGTTTGTGTTTCCCAAATTAGCCGTTAATAATGCTGAAGAATACTTTCGTACACTAATACAAATAGTTGAATCTCATGACGTTATCTTATATGGAATGCCTATATTAGAAACAGAAGAGTTAATTAATTTAGAAACTAGATATGACACAATACTAGCATTAAAGCAAATCTTTGATAAATATAAGGATAGGATATTAAATATTCGAATTGGAGCAACAGATCTTTGTGGCTTATACGGAATTAGAAGGAACTATCATACTACAGTATATGACATTACTATTATTAGAGATTTAATCTCAAATGTAATGAATTACTTTGGTCGAGAATTTGTTATTTCAGGCCCAGTATGGGAATACTTTGAAAATAATTCTAGAATCTTAAAACCAGAATTAAGACAAACACCGTTTAAAACGGTTTATGGTAAAGAAGGGCTAGAGGTTCGAACCCAATTATTAAATACTTACGAGGATGGTTTAATTAAAGAGACATTGTTAGATTTAGCTAATGGAATCACAGGAAAGACGGTAATTCATCCATCACATTTAAAAATAGTTCAAGGTTTAAATGTCATTACGAAAGAGGAATACTTGGACGCACTTAGCATCATAGATCAATCTAAAATTGATACTGGTGTAGTAAAAAGTTCGTTTTCCAATAAAATGAATGAAATTAAACCACATTTAAACTGGGCAGAGAAGATACTTTATAAGTCAAGAATATATGGGGTGTATCATGAGAACAGCAGCTACGTCGACATACTCGCAAACCAAAACCAGATTAATAATTAGTGAACAGATGGAAGTGGAGTTAATGTTTAAAAATAATCCACTTAAACTTCCTATAGAACATTTGTTTCAAATGGCATCTAGAGTGAATAAAAAAAGAGGTTTTCTTTTTGTCAGTAAAGTTCTTGGTAAGCATATACCCGTACATCCATTAGTTCCTTTAATCATATCCGGTTTATTATCGATCATGTATTTTGAAAAAAAGACTAAATTAACAGTTGAAAATAAGGGGAAAATTGTTGAATTGTTGATGACAAATAAAGCTCAACACTTGAAACAAGCCTATAAATTATTAAGGGAAGAGCTGCTACCACTTGATGATAATCCCATCATAATTGGCTTTGCTGAAACAGCAACTGCTCTAGGGCATGGAGTATATGAATGCTTACACAACTCAGCTTACATTCATACAACTAGAGAAGTGTTAGATGGCAAACAAACTAAGATCACTTTCGAAGAAGAGCATTCACATGCAGTTGACCAGAGATGTTACGATGATAAGGATTTATTACAATCAAAACAGCCAGTGATTTTAGTTGATGATGAAATTACAACAGGTAAAACGGCTTTAAATATAATCAAAGATATCCACTCGAAGTTTCCACGGGAAGAATATGTTATCCTATCTATTCTTGACTGGCGCTTAGAAGAACATGAAGAACAGTTTAGAAAAGTGGAAAAAGAATTAAATATAACGATTTCAACGGTTTCGATATTATCAGGAAATATTACTTTTACAGGTAAAACATTAGATGAATCATTGTATGATTATCAAACACCGGAATATCAGCAAACAGTTATGGTTGAGCATATTGATTTGTCGGACATATTCACAGCTATTGATCCGGATTATTCGTTTGTACATGAGACCGGTAGATTTGGATTAACGTTAAGTGATCGTATACCTGTTCAGGAAGCATGTGAAATTGCTGCTAAACGATTAACAGCTTATAAAACAGAAGAGGATTGTCTCTGTCTTGGTACTGGAGAATTTATGTTTTTACCTATGAAAATTGCTAGTTTTATGGGTGACGGGATTCTTTATCAATCTACGACGAGAAGTCCAATCCATCCAATGGACAAAGATGGGTATGCAGTAAGAAACGGATATCGGTTCAAGAATCCTGAGGACCAATCTGTGAACAACTATATATATAATTTGCCTAAAAATAAATATAAGCAACTCTTTTTATTTCTTGAACAGCCTGTACCACAAGCATACCTACGTCCAATTCTATCAATTTGTGAAAACATAGGTATACCAGAGGTAAAGGTAGTTACCATTTCAAACGGAGTTGAGCGTAATGAATGAAGTCAACACAACAATGGGAAGTTATCATGAAAAAGATGTAACGTTTCTCCTAAAAGATCTTTCAGCAATATCTATGGAAAGAACGACAGAAGCAAGGGAGAAAGCGATACAAAGCGGAGTGCATTATTCAGAAATGCTCCCGATTGAATACAAACCAACGAACGAATATTTACAACTATTTCATGAATCACTAAAGTCTTATAAACAAAAGGTTGCCATTGCAGTTGCTGTAGTTGCAGAACAAATTTTGGAAGCTAGAGGTTTTAATACGGTACTTTGTAGTTTAGCGCGAGCAGGCACCCCAATTGGTGTGCTTATAAAGAGGTATGTTCAATTCAAGTATAATAAGGAGCTTCCACATTATAGTATTTCTATCATTCGTGATAAAGGTATCGATGTGAACGCGATTAATTATATATTAAAGAATCATCCTAAAAAAAACTTGACCTTCGTTGATGGATGGACAGGAAAGGGCGCTATTACAAAACAACTACAAACGTCTATCAACCTTTTTAATGAACAAAATGGAACAAATTTATCGCCTGAAATAGCTGTGTTAGCAGACCCAGGGTACTGTGCAACCTTATATGGAACTAGAGACGATTTTCTAATTCCAAGTGCGTGTCTAAATTCTACAGTGTCAGGATTAGTCAGTAGAACGGTACTTAATGAAAAATGGATTGGTGTTAATGATTTTCATGGTGCCAAATATTATTCAGAATTAATTAGTGAAGATGTATCGAATCATTATATTGATACAATTGCGAATCAATTTCCTAAAATAAGCGAACAAATCAATGTTAATCTAAAAAAAATCAAACAGAATTACCAGGAACCAACTTGGAAAGGACTAGAATCAATTAAGAAAATCCAAGCTGATTTCGGTATTAATAATACACACTTAATTAAACCAGGTGTTGGTGAGACTACTAGAGTTTTGTTACGTAGAATTCCTTGGAAAATATTAATTAAACCAAATAGTCAGCATCTGTTACAACACATTCTATTATTAGCTAAAGATCGCGGTGTTCAAGTCTATGAGTACGACCAAATGTCCTATAACTGTTGTGGGCTTATAAATCCAATGGAGAAGTGATGTTATGAAGGCTTTTGCAAGTGACCTGGACCGAACACTAATTTATTCACAAAGAATGATAAATAGTTTTCCATTTGATAAGGATTTTCATTTAATTGAAACATTAGATGGTAGAGAGATAAGTTTTATATCATCAGATACGAAGGAAAATATTAAACGTATCACTAAAAGCGCTTATTTTATACCAGTGACGACTCGTACAATCGAGCAATATCATCGAATTACACTGTTCCAAGACGAAATTAAACCAGAATATGCTGTAACTCACAATGGGGCACTAATTATAAAAGATGGAAAGCCTTTAGAAGAATGGACGTTACTTGTAAAAGAAAAGCTCCAAAGTTATATGTCAATCGATGATATGCTAAAACAGGTTCAAAAGTTAAATGTCCAAAAACTTGTTAAACGAATTAGAAAAGCTGACCAATTCTTTTTTTACTTTATTCTAAATAAAGATGGTATTAATCAGCTTGACTTTCTAGCATTAAAGGATTGGCTGAAAAACTATGGGTGGCAGACTTCTTTACAAGGTCGAAAGTTGTATTTTATACCTAACCCAATCAATAAATGGAGCGCTATTGACTTTCTTCGTGAAAAATTAAGCTTAAACGAGGTGTATGCGGCTGGTGATTCTTTGTTAGACTGCGATTTAATCGCTAAAGCTAATTACGGTTTATCACCTAAACATGGAGAAGTTTTAGAACACTTTCCAACTATCGAATCAACTACAAGTGTTGGAATGAAAGCATCGGAAGAAATTACAGAAGTTATACTAAAAAAGTTAATAAACCATCCTGTGAACTGAAGTTAATATTATGTATAAATCGATTGTTAGCAGGTGTTGCTGTTGGTGCGGCAAAAGTTAGAATTATTTACATTTCATCACTAAGATCAGCCCTGAAGTAGAGGTTGGTAATGGAAATGTAGAACAACAAATTATTACAGTACTTAGTACTTTTACAGATTTTCCGAACGAGAAAGCCCACTCCTTTAGGTGTGGGATGATAGCCAAGCACTTGGAAGTCAACATCCAGAATGATCGTAAAGCAAGAAGTCTAGGTGGATTCCTTTATAGAATCACTTGACCCAGACGAATCTTTTTATCGATTAGCTATTAATATTGACAATATAACAAATTTAACGAATGTTCTGGCTGAGTTAATCGAGGAAAAACTTATAGGTGTATAATGATGAGTGAAAAATTAATTAACTTGGAAAATCAAGAAATATTAAGTTCAAGTGAAGCATGCCAAGAATGGGGCATTGATTCCTCGACATTACGGAAAAGGATTCCCGACTTTTCAAAGGGTACGATTAGAAAGTTTGGAACTACTTATGTTGTTACAAGAAAGGGAATGACAGAAGTATTTGGTCAACCTAAATGTAAGAGGATCGAAGGGGGAAACCATGAATAATTATCACGGGATAACAATTCATAAATCTCAAATTGAAAGTGATAAATGGAAACATACTCTTTTTAAAAAACTTCCTGATAGAGATTTGTATAAGATAGGCACAAGTTTGGAGATAAGCGGTCTCGCAGGAAGGGTTTTAGGTTCTACTTATGATGAAACAGATTACTTTATCTATTTATATGAACTGTACAAGGCTGAAAATGTACATATACTTAGTGAAGGGTTAGACAAAACAATCGCTTCGGAAAAATTTCAGGCTGTTCAAAGAGTATGGATGATTAACCAAAAAGAAAAAGGATTATCTACGAATCGATTTGTTGCCTTTTTAGATGGAGAAAGGTTAATACCTAAGCATCCGAATCCAGCTATGAACCGACATCTAAGGAAATCGTTGATTACGGTGTTGGACACATTTAAGCAATCACATTCACAAAGTTTAGACCATCCAGATTTCAGAAGAGTAATCGTAGACATAATAAAATGGTCATCGAATCACCTTGATCCGTGGCTACAAGCAACTAATATAGAAGAGGAAATGCCACACGTTATTTGGTATGGAGATGCAACCAAAAGTCAGTTATATTTCTTATATTATTTAATACTAGTCGGATGCGATGTAATTATTCTTCATCCTGGAGGGAATGATCAATTTGCTGAGATTGATCCAAATAACGATATTTCTTTAGTCGAGAAGTACCCAGACACGACTGATATACAACCATTCCCGACAGTAAAGCCTGAACGTCAGTCAACAGTGGCATATCGATCATCAAAAGAAATTGACAACGTATTGCATCATGAAGGTTCACATTTATATAAACCATGGCAATTTAGAAATCATTTTCCACATTCTATAACACTTAAGACAACTTATGATGAATTGTTCTTGATTGCAAAAGAACGAGCATTTATTCGACCCAATTTTAAAGCTACAAAGGATATCGTAGAAATACCTAATATATTTGCTAAAATTATGGGTGTATCTAAGAATACCAAAGAATATTGGGATCGCTTACGCTTGCTAACGGAGTTTAAGGAATCAGAAACAATAAGGAATTTCCCTTTCTCTGAAGAAATTAATTCGAATTATCAATTTCATTTCCAAGATTCATTGAATAGAAATGGTGAAATTGAACCTGAGAAGTTAATGAATATTAATTTATGGCAGTATAATCATCTTCCAAATGGAACGCAAAAAGCAATCGCTCATTCAATATCTAATTTATGTAAGATCCCTAAGCTACTTCCTAAAAATAAGGAAACTGTAGAAGATGTTCGCCTCTATTTATTTGCGCAGGCAACTAACATTGAAACTAGATTTTTGAATTTAATGCAAACATTTGATTTTTCTCAAGTTGTACCCAAGTTAATTCTCTATAACACCGAGAACAATGGTACGTTATCTCGATCAGATGCAGCAACCTTATTACTACTCAATGAGTTTGGATTTGATATAGTAATCTACAATCCGCCGGGGCACAATTGTATTGAAAACTATATAGATGAAAAGCTATTTGATACACATTTTCTAGATGAAATGAGTTTTGGACAAGAGTTTAAAGAACCAACATTTATACGTAAATTCATAAAATCAATAAAATTCAATTAAAAAGGGAGAGGGAAAATGATGAATAACACAAATAATGTGGAAATAACAAAAATGGATCAAAGTGACCAAATTTCAGTAGATAGTGCAGAAGATATACGTTCTAAGCTAAGAAGAGAACCTGAGGTAACCGAACTTTCTAAAAAGATTGATTTTAAAAATCAAGTTCAATTATTAGAATTTGGTAAAGAGCCTGCAATTCATATTTCCCAGTTTTCGGATCGGATTCTTGCTATGATGAGTACAAACAGTGTTACCGATTCAGGAAAAATGCTAGATCAACTTGGAAAGGTCATGGATCGATTTGATAAGAAGGATTTCGATGAACCAAAAGGTATCTTATCTAAAATTTTCAAAAGTAAAAACAACCTAATTGAAAAAATATTTGGTAAATACCAAACACTAGGTGGAGAGATTGAAAAGATTCATGTGGAGATTTCTAAATATAAAGATGAAATGACAAAAACAACGCTTACTTTAGATGAAATGTACGAAAATAATATTAATTATTACATGGAACTTGAAAAATATGTAGTTGCTGGTCAGATGAAAGTTGAAGAATTGACTGCGTTAGTGCCCCAATATGAACAAAGAGCTGCTAATGGCGATCAAATGGCACAAATGGAACTAGATACACTCAAGAACGGAATTCAAGCATTAGAGGAGCGTGTGTATGACTTAGACATGGCTCGGATGGTTGCCTTGCAAACAGCACCACAAATTCGTCTACTACAACGAGGTAATACGAAGTTAGTTGGGAAAATTAACTCTGCATTTATCATTACGATACCAATCTTTAAGAACGGTATTATTCAAGCAGTTACCGCAAAACGTCAAAAACTAGTTGCAGATTCCATGAGTGAACTAGATAGAAGAACGAATGAGATGTTAAAACGCAACTCCGAAAATATAGCCAATCAAAGTGCAGAAATAGCACGGTTGTCTGGTAGACCAAGTATAGACATTGAAACTATCGAAGAATCTTGGAATACAATTGTAACTGGTATGCAGGAAACAAAATCTATTGAAGAAGAAAATAAACGTCTTCGCGAAGACGGTACACGAAGAATTATGGAACTACAAAAAAATATGAAACAAATAGAACAGCAACGATAAAAGTAATTGTGCTAATTGAAGAGATAATATATGGGGAATGTCATAAAACAATTCTACACTACCGTAATATACGTAGAGGTGTAAGTGTAAACTAACAGTCTATTTGGTCTGTTATTGAAGAGGTTCCCAGTCCATATATTTATACTAGTCTAGGAACTTAGAATGAGAAGTCTGAAGATACACTAATACAGATTTTATCCATGGCCTAAACGAACCTATTTTCTATCTGATTTAGATAATCCTCTATGTAGAAAAAGACTGCCACTCCGATGTTTTTCGGGGTGGCTACTTAGATAATCATCGCAGATATAAGGGTCAGTCTTGTCAGCGTCTCTTAGGAATCATCAGAACATTTGAAATTTATTTTTTTATAATTTATCGATCATATTTAACATTTTTGTACAAGAATACCAGCACATAAACATGTATAATATAGAAAAAGCCGCTTCCTGCCAATCGTTCGAAGCGGCTTTTAAATAGAGAAAAATACATAACGGGGGAAATTATGAACTGGATTACTTTTGCATGTTTAAGTGTGGTGTTGATTGTAACGCCTTTTCAAGGGGGGCTTTATTATGAAAGTGATATGCGTATTTGGGAGCTTGTTATCATCCCACTTTTTATCATCCATCTACTCTGGTTTAGCTTCAAGCACGCTACTATTCTAATCAGGAATAAAAATTACTTCTTAGTGTTTCTTCTACCTCTCATGTATGTACTTACGATTCCTTTTGCAATAAATCCATCCGGCAATATGGATACGATTCTACGCTTCATTACATATGCATGCTTTTTCCTAATGATTTTTTGGATCAAAGAATCTACGACGATTAGTAAACTCTTACCCTATGTATTTCATTTACTAGGAATCGAGCTGTTGATTTTTACCTTTGCGGAGTTGTTTGACGTAATGCCGATGCAAGAGTCAATGGTAGGGTGTGGAGGGGAGCGTGCTTGCGGACCGTTCCGCTATCCGAATACGTTTGCCGCTATTATTGGTGCGTATTGGTTTTATACGATGGCCATTGTTGTGCACCGAAAAAGGTTTGATTGGGCGGGAGTGCTGCTGGCCGGTGTGATGATCGGTTACGGTGTTATCTTGCTACATACATACTCTCGTGGCAGCTACCTATTTTTTGGTGTTACATTTGTGTTAGCCTTGCTTTTATTGTGGAAACGATGGAAGCGGTTTGTAATTATTTCGATCGTGTCTATGATGCTATCATTCGGACTGTTCAGTTTGATGAGCATCGAACCGGATCAACCTGCTGAAGTTGTTCCGAATAGCTTTAAAGAACGAGTGACCGATATGAGCCCTAGTACAAACACGGCAGTAGCACGATTTGATTTTTACAAACAAGCACTTGCTATGAGCAAAGACGCTCCGTGGACTGGGTTCGGTGGTGAAAGTTGGTATATGTATTATCCTGAGCATGAAAAGGCAGGCGGACTTAACCAGACCCATAACGGATATTTGGATCTATTGATTGAAATTGGCTGGGTGGGGGTACTCGTTTATGCAGCTGTGTTTGCTTGGTTAATTTATCAGGTGATAAAGGTGAGAGCCTATGCTGTTGATCAGACACACGGGACGGGAGTGATTTTGGCACTAATGATGGTTTTTGGACATTCACTGGTGGATTATGATTTTTCCTATGGTAGGATCTGGTTACTGGTATTTTGGTTGTTTGGGATTGGGGTTAAAAGAGTAGAGGCACGTCATATTTAGATAGGAAAAGGGGTTGGAGTTATGGTAGAAAGTAGGATTACATATGCAGTTGAAGCGAATAATCTTGTCAAAACGTTTAGCAAAGAACGTGCTGTCGATGATATTAGTCTGAAGGTACCTAAAGGGATTGTTTATGGTTTTCTTGGTCCGAATGGTGCAGGGAAAACAACGATGATTCGAATGCTTGCAACACTGCTGAAGCCTAACGGAGGAGAAGCTAAAGTGATGGGGTATGACCTCGTTCAGGAAGCTGATTCTGTAAGACAATCGATTAGCCTAACCGGTCAATTTGCTTCGGTTGATGAGGAGCTTTCAGGAAGAGAGAACTTAATTTTCATTGGGCGCCTTGTTGGCTATTCGATAAAAGATGCTAAAAAAAGAGCTGATCAATTGTTAAAGGCGTTCAACCTAGAAGAAGCAAGTAAACGTCAGGTTAAAAAATATTCAGGTGGGATGCGGCGACGAATTGATATCGCAGCAAGTATCGTCACGAGCCCAGACTTACTTTTCTTAGATGAACCAACAACGGGATTAGATCCTAGAAGTCGAAACCAGGTTTGGGATATTGTTCGGGCCTTAGTAAAAAACGGAACAACCGTCTTTTTAACAACACAATACTTAGAAGAGGCTGATCAACTCGCTGATTTGATCGGTGTAATTGATCAAGGAAAGTTAATTGCAGAGGGCACGAGTAAAGAATTAAAAGCTTCGATTGGAGCTGGCAGCTTGACGGTGCATTTTGATGATCTGGCAGAGTTAGAAAAAGCTAAGCAAATTTTCGTGAGTCAATTACAACAATCTCCTGAAGAAAACGTGCAGGAGATATCGTTAACCGTTCCGATTAAAGAGCATGCGAAGGCTGCCAAAGCGATCGGGGAGTTAGCGAATGCTCAGGTGCAAATTAAGGACTTTTCCATGAGTCAGCCGAGCTTGGATGAAGTTTTCTTAACTTTAACAGGGAAAATACGTGAGAGCGAAGGAGGGGAAGTAGCCGATGGAAACGCATGAACAACACAGATTTGAAGATGCAATTACTTCAATCGAACGCCCGAAAAAGCCAAGTGCACTCAGTGCTTCCACTACATTTGCTTGGCGCGCGTTACTACGGATCCGATACGTTCCGGAACAATTATTTGATGTAACGGTGTTCCCGATTATTTTTTTACTCATGTTTACGTATTTGTTTGGTGGGGCGATCTCCGGTTCAACTGGTGAATACCTGGAATTTGTGCTGCCGGGCATTCTAGTCATGACGGTTGCGATGATTACGATGTATACCGGACTGGATTTGAACAAAGATATCGAAAAAGGGGTGTTTGACCGGTTTCGATCGCTACCGATTTGGCGACCTGCCGTACTAGTTGGGGCGCTTGTCGTTGATGCTGTTCGATATCTGATTGCGTCGACAATTATGATTACATTAGGCTATATTTTAGGATTTAGACCAGAGGCAGGCTTTATTGGGGTAGTACTCGGTGTGTTGTTATTATTATTATTTGCCTTTAGTTTGTCATGGATCTGGACGATGCTCGGTATTATTGTACGAACGGAAAAAGCATTAATGGCGATAAGTATGATGCTCTTATTTCCATTAACGTTTCTAAGCAGTGTATTTGTCGATCCAAGCACCATGCCAAACTGGTTACAAAAATTTGTCGATATTAACCCGATAACCTTCGTCGTCAATGCAGTGCGAAGCCTAGTTCATGGAACAGATGGTTTACAAGATGTGATGATGGTCATCTATATATCAATCGGATTGATTGTTGTGTTTGGACCGTTAACGATGTACTTTTTTCGGAATAAGAGTTAGGGGTTCTAGTGTAGCGATTCTGATGAGAAAATTGTAAATAGTGACTCCGATGATCTGTTCGCCATAGATATGTCGGGGTCTTTTTCTAGTGCATTTTCCCTTAGCTATAGTTTACTTTCTTCAGATGTTATATAATGGAATTGTATATAACAACGAAGATCTACCCTGAATTAAACCTAAAGGAGTTATTACCCTTGGAGTTTGATACATTTTTTGAAGAAATGTGTGAAGGTGGAGATGATCCATTAATTAGGCCATTGCGTGCAAACAAAGATAAAGTAGGGTCACAAAAATATTATATTGCTATGTTTTTTTATCCATTTAAGCAGCTCAAAACATTTAAGAATATTTTAAATGACCCAAAAAACATATCATATGTTCAAGTTTTCTTGGCGCCATTAACTGTGCTTACAGGTTGGAATTTAGATTTTTTCTTACATACTTTGGAAAAATTAACCCTCATTCAATCCTTCTTATTTTCATTTTCATTGTGGTATATTATTAATTTTTTCATCACATTAGGACAAATGAAGAATCCAGACTATTTGAATACAGTTTTCCATTACGATGCCTTCAGACGTTTAAATAAGCGTATGTACAACTTTTATGATCCTTTAGTGAGTGATTCTTCATTTACATTTAATGGTATGAGAGAATGGTTCAAAAGAAATAATTCCTCTAAGACGATAGAAGAGATAACAACTTTCTATAGGAAGCAAATACAAGAGATCGAGCGTGAAAAGGAGCTACTGTTTGACGAGAAAGCAAAAGCGATAGAAGAGTTTTCAGGAATATTTAAAACCCTAGAAAAGAACTTCAGTCGTATTCAGAACAATGTATTGGAATTTGAAGATCTCGATTTTTTGAATTGCCCTCTTACAGTTTATCAATTAGTGGACAATCGAATGACTAACCTGAAACAATACAAAACAAAAGAATTCTATCCTGACTTTGATTTAGATGATCCGAGCTACAGTCAACTTGATTGTAGATGCGCCATAGAACAAGAACATAATCCATGGTTTGATAGTTTCAATTCTATTAGTTACAAATTTGATATGGATGAAGAAAAACTATGGATAGTGACCTATTACTTTGATACTGAAGAGGGTGCGGTTGAATTTCACCATGGTTATAGTATAATGAAGATAGATGCAATATTCTCCATGATTAAGACACATTGTGATTTCCTTTACTCGAGAGAAAACTGGGATAGTATTAAGGAGAGCTAGAAAATGCTGCTAAAAAGGAGAATGTAAAGTGCAGAAGACAAGGGCTAAGAAAACGACGATGAGTGCAAAAGAACTTAATAATAAACAGAAACATTATTTACTAGAAGAACGTAGAATTCGTGAAGAAAAGATACGACAATTTGAAGAGAGTATTAAAAAGCAGGCGTGAAATTAATCACGCCTGCTTTTTTCAAAGTATTCTAGCCTTTTTTCTCTTTCAACACGTTTGCGAGAGAGTTCTTCTCTTTGCTTTTGCAAAAATGTGCCGACACTTTCTGTTTTTGGCGTACCAAGTATTTTAATGCTTTTTCTCATCCTGTGCACCTCTAAACTCTAGATTTGTACATTATATGCTCGAATTATAAAAGGTTGCCCAGTATTATATTTTCTATTCGGATGATTGGGTGTGTTTCATCACAAAATTAAAGCACTCTCGAATCTGATCGACTCTCTTTCTAAAGAGAAAAACTTGCTTATGAGGAATTTGCAAACAATTAAAGTAGGAGTTGAAACCCTAATACGGGCAGTATGCGAAGGATTAAAAGAAGACTGGAATAACGGGACGATGCTTATAACGAGCTATTATAATCAAGACATCGACAAGGCATGCTATAATATTGAAAATTACTGTAATAATTACTCCTTACTAAACAAGCTCTCAAAAATAAACCGATGAGCAGAGAAAATCTTCTCCGGCAAATCATCCACATCAAAAAACTGCAGCGTATGACTTTCCTGATCAATTTGAATAACTCCCTCATAATCACTTGTCCGATAAACAATACACAAACCGTACGTCTGATCACCATTCGGATATTCAAAAAACAACTCTTCTCCAGCAAACACATCGACTAATTCAAGTGTGTGGGCAGTTAATCCAGTTTCTTCATAAAGCTCTCTTTTTGCACATGCGATAGGCGTTTCACCTAAATCAATCTGTCCGCCAGGTAATCCCCAATCATTCGTATCCGAATGTAACTGGAGAAGCAGTTGATCCTCGGAATTGTAGACCGTGATTAAGCATGCGGGAACGAAAAGTGGGGCGTTTCCTATCAATTTTCTTAGTTTTTTTGTGTAGGACATGGTATTTTCCTAGTTTTCGATTAAATTAGATTACTTTAGCGCTATTTTGAATATCAGTAAGCTGCTGTATACCAAAATTCGCTACTCGATTCAGTGTTAAAAAATGTGCTCAGAGTGTGTAGGGCCAATACCGCGCTATCACGCCAGCCTATTTTTTCTTTGATACTCAAACTCCCTTACACCGCTATGCACTAATAACAGTACACCTGAAACTATAGCATATAACATTTCAAGAGCAAGGAGCCAAACAAGCGTAGGTGATAATGGTGATAGTGAAAGAAAACGCCTTGATGCAAATAAACATCAAGGCAAAATCGCATCATATTCATATCTACAGTAAACTATATATCCCCAAGTTTCACGATATTATAACCACGGTTACGCAACTCTGTAATAATCATTGGAAGTGCGTCTACTGTGTTAAGATTATCTTGCAAGTGCAAGAGAATAATGCTTCCCTCTTGTACATCTTCTAGTACATTTGTAACAATCTCGTACGTTGTTGCTTGTTCCCAATCCTTACTATCGACGTCATGCAAGGCGATGTTTTTAATCCCTGTAGTTGCGACGATTTGAGATGATTCTTTATCTATAATTCCGTAATCTGGTCGAAAATACATGGCGGTCTGCTTTTGAATGGCCATTGTTAATACTTGAAATCCTTTAATTAATTCTTCTTGTAGTACTTGTTTACTCACTTGGGTGATGTCTATTGGAGAATAGGTGCGGATGCCGATATCGTTCCCGTTTTCTACAATTGTTCTTGCCAAATTAGGATTATTTTCGGCAGCCACGGGATCAATAAAGAATGTACCGGTAACTTGGCTATCTTTTAAAATATCGAGAATGTTTGTTATCGTTTGTTCTGACCCCCAATTGTTAAAAGTAAGAGCAACCTGTTTCTTATCCGTATCCATACGTTCTATCTCGTTATAAAAAGTGTCATACGAATTTTTCCTTACCACATTATATCCAGGTATATCTTCTAATTTATTTCTTTCATAGCTACTTTCCATTAATTGATTCAATGGTACGAACTCGTATCCGCTATTGGCTATTACTTCTGCTACGATCGGAATTGCAGTGAAAATGTCTGGGTTTTCCACATTTGCAGTTAAAATACTGCCGCGTTTAGCTCCCGATGCGATAAACTCTTTGAAAGATGACGAGGATTTCATATCCCAATCATGGAGATTTACACCATCAGTTACGGCTGCTGTTAAACCGACGTGTGCTGTAGCAATTAGAATATCTTCATTTTCGGTGACAGTAGTCACTCGGATATATTTTGGGATCGTGCCAGTTTGTTCTTCGATGATTGTATTTGATTCAAGGATAGCATTATAAATTTCCTCGTAGGATAAGTTGGTTAGGTCCTGTTGTTCTAACGAGTTATTTTCAATTTCATGTCCTCGAGAGATGATTTCCTCAGCAATCTCAGGAAATTCTTCTACTTTGTTTGCAGATACAAAGAAGGTTGCCTTTATCTTGTGAAAATCAAGCGTTTCTAAGATTTCTTCCATTGTACTAGCGTCACTCATACCATTAAATGTAAGAGAGAGTTGTTTTTTTGTCGTATAAACGAAAGATACATGGTCGCTTTTCATATCGATAGGTTTGATTATTGGTTCCTGAATTGTTGCGATTTCTTCGTCCGTATTAATCTTTTCATCTTTTGGTTCCTCACCATTTGCTGTTTTAAAACTTACGAAGCCTAAATTCGAGCAGCCTGATAGAAATAAAATAATGAGTACGCAGAAAAAGTACTTTTTATTAAAAAAAGTCATCTTGTTTCTCCTTTGAGTCAATTTCAAAATTACCATAGCTATTCAGTATTATGAAATTGATTACTTAATTGAATGGGTTATTTTCATCTTTGTTTACAATTATTTGAGTCAATTTCATAATATTGATTTCGAATCCGCATATGGTAGTATAAGGTAATTATGAAATGGACTGATTACAAAAAGATAGAGCATAAACCTATGCTCTATGCTTTCCTCTTAATGTCCAAATCTGAAATAGCATGGCAAATGATTGGAAAATAGTAAGATAGGTTAATAAAACCCATCCATTAACTAAATATGGTCTAAGAGCGCTTTGAACAGATGCGCTCGTTAGAGAATCCCGGAAGTAGGCGCAACATAATACAATGATAACAATGCATAAAAACACAATAAGCAACCCTGTTTTTAACTTGCTTTGCGTTCGGCCACGTTCAGCATCATATTGGGTTGCCCAGCCATCTTTTTTATGAGATTTCAGTTTATCCAACCACACCTGGCAAAACGTTATTAAGTTTGACCATAAATATATTTCTGGACTGATCAGTAAACCTGCTAAAACAACATCAATCGGTCTATGCATCGGTGTTTTCAAGGCGAGCGTTATATTTAAAAGAGATGCTAGCACTACTGGTATAATCCAAATCCACATCCATGTGTATTGATTGGTTGCGATCGAAATGGCCAGCAAGGAAAAAAACATGACCCGGACCATTAGATCTGAAAACATTTTTAATTGGTCACGCCACATTCTGCTCGTATGTCTTGTACGAATACCGATATCTCGGTTCGTTAATAAATCAAGCGCTCCACCTTGCCACTTATTTCGTTGCTGGCGGAAAGAATGATAGTTTCTCATCGCATCCACATAACATCGTGCTTCGGGGCTAATTAAGGTTTTCCACCCTGCATTTTGTAATTGCCAGGTTAGCAACATGTCTTCTACATCACTTTCGTTTTGCCATGGTCCGTCTAATTTACTCGTTTCAACGACATGAAGTAATGCCTCTGGACGGAATAATGAAGCCTGCCCACCAAGTACATACGTACTACCTCCGCCGTATTGCAGTTTCAATAACCAACTGGCCATATCCTGCTTTTGTTGATGCGTCCACCATCTAGCGATTGGACCTCCATATTCCCCGCTCCTTAGTTTAGCTTCATAGTTAGGATCATCGAAACTTAACAGCTTTTTCTTCTTCGGCATCCGCATCGTATACTTTGCCATGACACCACCGATATTTCTCGAACTCATTAAGCCTTCCCAAAGGTGCTGAATAGCATTTGGTGCGAGCCTACTATCGGCATCCATTCCTAATATAGCTTTAATGGAATCGCGATATAGTATCTGTTGCTCTGATAGTTCTGTATAAAAAATATCTAAGGCATCTCCATAAATACTTTTCCAAGCACTGTTCAATGCGCCAACCTTTCGTTGCTTATTTCCTTTTGTTACATAAACATTTAATATGAGACCGAAGTCTTCTCCTGCTGCCTTTGCAATCGCCTCTGTTTGATCTGTACAATTGTCTGCAATAACTACAACGTCCAATTCCACATCCTTTGGCATCGTTTGATCACGTAATCCTTCTAAACAATCGCGAATCGAGTATTCTTCATTATGCGCGGGTATTAAAGCGATGATTCTTGGCTTTATGTGAGGTTGCTTTTGAATCGGTTTTTCCTCTGGAATTGTTACCGCATTAAAAACTTGAATACTCCTTTGTCTTTCTACACTAATTTCCAACTTCTCGTATCCCTCCAATATCTTTCTTTTATATAATTTTTAAAATGGTACATGGGCCATTCGCGAATTAATAGTATTGCTGTTAAAGAATGATAGAATTTTAATGAAATATAATGGGTGCTAAACATAAGAAGGAGAGTAAGGTAGTGATTAGAATATAAAATCTATCAATTTGTCCTTTCTAAATATTTGATCATGCTATGTGGGAATTGAGTGACAATTTCACTTGAAGTAAAGTGTATAATCAACAGTCTCATAATCTACACATAAGGTAATATATTATTGGAGAAAAAAAATATGACATAAACTTTTACAAGATATAATATTAATGGAATCTATTTTTATAATGTAGCGCAGTAGCTTTAGGAGTGAATCAGAATAAAAATGTATCATCAGGCTGTTGCATTTCACGGTAGCACAAGGATCTACCACATGATGACATCCCAAAAAATATATGCCATAATAGTTGTGTTGAATTATGCAACAAAAGAGGTGTGCGTATGATTAAAGCATTATTAATCGCTCCGTATTCAGGGTTAGCTGAGACGGCGAGAAAAATGAAACAACCGGATGATATTAAATTAGATATCGTAATTGGAAATCTTGAAGAAGGCTTAGAAATAGCGCGGTCGGCTGAAAAGCAAGGATATCAGTTAATTATTAGCCGCGGTGGGACGGCAACGATGATTCAAGAGGCAGTTTCTATCCCTGTTGTTCATATAGATATAACCGGCTATGATATGCTTCGCGTTTTTACGTTGTTACGAGGTATGGAAAGTGGGGTGGCACTCGTAGGTTATGCCAATATTTCTGAGGGTGCTAATACGCTATGCAACATACTTGAATTCGATGTAAAAATGATAACTATTCGTTCAAGTAGTGAGGTGCGAGCGCATTTAGAACAATTAAAAGAAGACAATTATTCTGTAGTAATCGGTGATGTTATTACGGTTCAGGTTGCAGAAGAAGTTGGGCTAAGAGGGGTCTTGATTACTTCTGGAAAAGAAGCGTTAATGGATGCATTTGAAGAAGGAAGACGGATATATGGATATTTTCGTAAACTAAATTATCAATTTGATAATATTCGTAATGCTTACGTTCAGACTCCGTTACCAATTGTCTTGATTAATAAAGATCAACAAATAATAGAAAAAAATATAAAGTTCGAAAATGAAGTAAAAAACGAAGAACTTTTGAAGTTGCCTATAGTAAACCAACTCGTACATAAAGTTTTAGCCAAAGAGGAGATCCAATGGGTCGAAATAGAAGATGAAGACCATAGCTATGAAATACAAGGATTTTTAGTGAACAAACGTGAACATATCGTAGGTCTTATCATCCATTCTTCTTTGATTCATACAAAATCGACAGCAATCAGTCTGATTGATAATGTGAATCATGTTCCGTTGATTGGCGAAAGCGATTTTGCTTATCGTTTAAGAGAAAACATTAACCAATATGTGCATGCAGATGAACCAATCTGTATTGTTGGCGAAACTGGGACGGGCAAACGAACGCTTAGTAAGCAAATTCATTTTCAACGATACGGTCATGATGCACCTTTAGTTATCGTAGAAGGTAAACAAGTAACAGAATCCGATGTGGAAACAATAGCTCGTAAATTAAAGCGGATGGATAAAGGAAGCGTGATTTTAACAAATGTTCAGTCGCTTTCAGAGACGATGCAAATTTCTTTTAATCAATTAATTTATACGAATAGTCATATAAAGGTTATCGTATTAAGCAATCGCTCATTAGAAAACATGGTGAATCAAAACACTTTTTCGGAAGAGCTTTATCAAAAAGTAAACCAATTTCCACTGCACATCCCTCCACTAAGAGAAAGAAAACAAGATATGAAACCATTTGTTGAATATTTTATCGCAGAGATTCATGCTAGTGAGGGAAATGAAACATTAGGTATAAAGCAAGAAGCCGTTGACTATATGCTTGCGTGTATGTGGGAAGCGAATTTCAGCCAATTAAAACAGGTTGTCAGAGAATTGACACTGCTGACTAATCGTAACTATATTGAATTATCAGATGTGAAAGCCATACTAGATCAATATAGAAATGAAGATATGGATCAGAAAGCAAATAGCTTTTCATTGCAAGGAACACTAGAAGAAATGGAAAAACAAATTATTCACATGGTTTTACAAGAAGAAGGTCATAATCAATCAAAAGCAGCAAGTAGATTAGGGATTAATCGTTCAACATTATGGCGGAAGCTTAAATCATAAGTAAGTAAAAGGGGAGCTGGATGTATATCAGTTCCTCTTTTCGTGTGTCTAGCTCCGAGCGCCAGAAACTTGGCGACTTCACGAATCGCTCTATGTCATCAAGGATTAAAGGCGGACTTGTCGTCCAACGTCGATATACCCGCTTATTCGAGGGCATGATTCCTTTATCTTAGTAGATAGACTACAGTTGCTACATTTCAATTAGGTTGTGTTGTGCTTATTTTGTTGCAAAATTAAACATTATTGAAATTTATATAAATTTTAAAGAGAAAATTTAATGAAAACCGTTGCATTTTATATCGTTAAGTTTTATAATCTTATTTGTAAGCGGTTAACAATAAATTGGTTGTTTTAAAATGAAACATAACTTTCGGTAAGGGGGAAACAACAATGCAAATTAAAGCGACTTTAGACAGAATTCCAGGGGGTATGATGGTAGTTCCGTTATTAATTGCTGCAATATTGAACACATTCGTACCTGATTTATTAAGAATAGGCAACTTTACTCAAGCGCTTTTTGTTGACGGTGCTGGTACGTTAATTGCACTATTCTTACTATGTACAGGTGCTCAAATTAACGTAAAAAGTGTAGGGGTTAGTCTTGGTAAAGGTGCTACATTATTAGCAACAAAATGGGTTGTTGGTGCGGCAATTGGACTAATAGCATATATGTTTGCGGGAGACAATGGATTATGGTTAGGTCTTGCGCCGATTGCGATTATCGCAGCAATGACGAACAGTAACGGTGGTTTATATGTAGCATTGGTTGGCCAATATGGTGACAAAACCGACCGAGCAGCATATTCACTTCTAGCTTTAAATGATGGACCGTTCTTTACAATGGTAGCTTTAGCAATATTTGGTGCAATGGGATTTGTTGATGGTTTATTTTCTTTCGTATCATTTATTTCCGTTCTATTGCCAATTATTGTTGGTATGGTATTAGGTAATTTAGATGAAGAAATGAGAACGTTTTTAGACAAAGGAAGCTCAATGTTAATTCCGTTTTTCGCTTTTGCTTTAGGTATGGGAATTGATTTTGCAAGTATCATTGAAGGTGGATTATCTGGTATTATTCTTGGTTTATTAACTGTATTTGTTACTGGTACTGCAGGTTACTTTGTGTTTAAAGCGATGAAATGGAACCCGATTACAGGTGCTGCTGAAGGTTCTACAGCAGGTAATGCAGTAGCGACACCTGCAGCGATCGCAGCTGCTAGTGCAAGTTTTGCTACTCATGTTGACATTGCAACCGTTCAAGTTGCAGCATCAACGGTCACTACAGCGATTTTATTACCTTTATATATTGCCTTTTTAGTAAAACGATTAGAGAAAAAAGGCGTCCGATTACCCGAAGATTATACACGGAATTAATAGTAAAATTCGATAGGATGAGGGATCAACATGAATAAACTAATTGGAATCATTGCAGATGATTTAACAGGAGCTAATGACAGTGGTGTGCAGCTTACGGAAAAAGGGATTAATACTTCTGTTCTGTTTGATATTCCTGAGCATACGACGAACTTAGATGATGGATTAGTGATCGATACCAATTCCCGAGCTTTATCGAATCAAGCAGCAAAATCGATAACTACAAAAGCCTCTCTATTTCTTAAAGAGGCTGGTTATCGTTTTGTTTATAAAAAAATGGATTCGACATTGCGAGGGCATATTGGTACAGAGCTACAAGCGCTTTATGAAGTCTTCTCACCTGAGTTTGTGATTATTGCACCTGCATTTCCTGCGCTTGGAAGAACAACGATAAATGGAATTCACTTTGTTAATGGGATAGACATCGCAGATACAGAAATCTCTAAAGACCCGAAGCATCCGGTTACGGAGTCCTATATTCCTAAATTGATAGAAAACGAGATTCATGAATCAGTAGGTTTATTAACGAAACAAGAACTTGCAGTAGAGTCTGTTCTACGTCAAAAGCTAGAAGCGTACAAACGAGAAAATGTTCATTATATTGTATGTGATGCGGATGCACAAGAAGATTTAAAAAGAATGGCACAGCATATATCTGGAATTTCGAATCAAATCGTTTGGGCTGGGTCAGCTGGTTTAGCGGAAGTACTTCCAGAAGTATTAGATTTGGAACAACCAGTTGAAGAACGTTCTTATAATGATGCACTAAAGGTTATGACGGTTTGCGGAAGTCTTTCACAAGTAACGCAACAGCAAGTGAAGTATGCAGCAGAGCAACAAGATGTCACTGCTGTACAATTAGATCCGCTCGACATGTTTGGAGAAAACTGGAACGCAAAAAAGGCCAATTATATTCAGTGTTGTGTGGATGGACTGGAAACTGGCAATGATATTGTTATCTATGTTCCATCAAACGACCAAGTCCGTGAACAAGTAAAACAAACTGGAAACGAACTAAATTTGACAGGATATGAAATTGGAGAACGCATTTCTCGAGCAATCGGTGAAATTGTGGCTAACGTAACAGAGCACAACCGAGAATTAACTGGTTTAGTTTTGACTGGTGGAGATACAGCGAAGGATACTGCACGTCAATTAGGTGGCATTGGCTTTCGTTTAATAAAGCAAATTGAGGCAGGAATACCACTTGGAACGCTTATCGGTACAGACAAAGAATATAAAGTAGTAACAAAAGCTGGTGCATTTGGTAAACAAGATTCAATCTATCGTGCCATGCAAGTATTGAAAGGAGCTAAACAAGATGACTAAAAAACCGATTATTGGAATTACGATGGGAGACGCAGCAGGAGTAGGCCCGGAGGTTATAATTAAAAGTCTTCTGAATAAAGAGGTATATGATAAAGCAGAACCAATTGTCATTGGAGATGCGAAAATGCTTGAACGTGCTGCAGAAATCTTACGTGCAAATGTAACGATAAAGGCTGTTGATCGTGATGCTACGTTCACAACAAGTTTTGGAGAAATTATTTGTGTGGATTTAGATTTACTTCCTATCGATCTTCCATTTGGTCAAGTTTCTGCCGAGGCCGGAAATGCTGCATTTCAATATTTAAAAACAGCAATTGAACTAGCAAATGATGCGAAAATTGATGCGATTTGTACTGCGCCTTTAAACAAAGAAGCGTTGCATAAAGGTGGACATATCTATCCTGGTCATACAGAAATTTTAGCAGAGTTAACAAATACGAAAGATTTCTCGATGATGTTATCCTCGCCAAAGCTAAAAGTTATTCATGTAACAACACATATGGGACTAATCGATGCGATTAACCGTATCGAACCTGAACGCGTATATAAAGTTATTCGTTTAGCACACGATACGCTTTCCAAATCAGGAATAAAACAGCCGAAAATTGGCGTGTGTGGTATTAATCCGCATGCAGGTGAAAATGGTTTATTCGGTAATGGAGAAGAAGCAGAGAAAATTGATCCTGCAATTAAACGAGCCACTGAAGAAGGAATTGATGTAGAAGGGGCACTGCCAGCCGATACGCTTTTCTTCCGTGCACAGCGCGGAGATTTCGATATTGTTGTCGCAATGTATCACGACCAAGGGCATGGTCCGATCAAAGTGCTTGGCCTAGAAGCGGGTGTTAACATTACAGTTGGACTACCAATCATCCGAACAAGTGTCGACCACGGCACAGCATTTGATATTGCTGGGAAAGGCATCGTTGATGACGGCAGTATGATCGAAGCGCTTCGTCAAGCGATTGAACTGGCTCCGGAAAAGTAAAAAGATAGAGAATTGATTTATTAGTGTAAAACCTCAAACATGGTACTTAACAAACAGGCGAGAATTCCTCTTCAAAATCTCGAATTTAGTGGAGGGTGGATCGCCTCTTCTTTTTAAATTTTAGAAGGAACGTACGAACTAATTTGCGGTAGTTTTATGGTAATAGCCACCAAAGGACAGGGATGCAAGGTGCTAATGAATTATAAATATGCCATTTATCCAAACAGTGAACAAGCAAACAAATAGAAACGCTGGATTAATATCTGTGGCATGCAGTATAATTCTGCCCTCCTCGATAAGTTTTTGAACAAAGTTATTTGATTAATGTTGAATGACTTTACTATGAAAACAATTTGTATCATAGCATTGCTATTTTGGAAAGGTAGGTATATAATTTTATGAAAGCGTTACCATTAGTTGTGTATATCATTAAAAGAAAGGAGTTCTATGAGGAATTTCCACTATTTACTGATGCTAAACAAATCGATTTCGATAAGCATGTAATTTATGAAGTAGTTACCTGCGCAAACTTCAGGCTTTTTAGAAACCGGTTTCGATTCTATCAACTTTGTTTCAAATAGTGTTTTATTTATGGTTGCAGAAAAGGTTAAGTACTTTAGAGGTTGGTTAAAAGTGGGGTTTCGTGATTACCTATTGGTAATGTTTTTAGCATAGCATAGAAGTTCATCAAAGAATTACATAAAGCATGTAATAGATTTTCAATTGAACTGGAGGTTATGTAAAAAATGCTTAAACGACCACTATTTTTGCTAATGATTTTAACGTTACTTTTTCCTATACTACCAACTGAGATAAGCGTTCAAGCTGCTACGAATGTGACTTCGGTTGGTAATGGAAGTTACTCTACTGTTTTTCCGAATATTGATTATGATAGCTTTGAGGATGAGGGTTATGCTGGGCAGCAGGGCCAGCCTCCTAGTACGATTTATCGGACTGATAATGTAACGGGTCCGATGCAAACGAATACGTGGTGGGGGTCTTTGGCCGCAGATCCGTTTTCCATGACTCAATTCCCACTTCCATTTAGTGTGAAGCATGGGCCGGAAGGGTTGAATGTTTTTTACAACTCTGAAACGCAATCTGTCGTCCATGGTGATGCTGGCTCTGGCTTATGGCATATTGTTGGGGCGATGGGAACTGATTTTAAAATTGGGCATTCGGCAACAAATTCTTTTCAACAAGCGCTTGTCGATGATTACAATGACTGGTATGTCAGAGGTGTACTCGAGGATGGCTCGAAAAAAATGTACACCACCTATGGCGTAGGTTCTCCGTATATTTTTGTTGAATATGAAGGCGGCAGTGCCGAGCTAAACTTCGCTGTTAATCCAAAGATTTGGGAGAATCGTGGTAATGTTCTGGGTTTTTCTACACACGATAATAAGCACTATGCTGCATTTGCACCAGACGGCTATGACTGGTCTGGGGTTGATTCTACTAATTTAACAAACAGTTCTAGCGTCGTTACGATAGCAAAATTACCTAATGCAAATGCTAGTACTTTGGATAAATTTGAAGAATATGCATTCTCCATTGTGAGAGATGCGGAGGCTAATTATTCATTTAATGAAGAAACAAGTAAGGTTACAACAACGTTCGAAGTAACAACGGAAGCTGTAGTAGATGGTGCACCAGATGGAACGATATTTGCACTGCTACCACACCAGTATCGAAATTTGGCAGAAGCATCGAAGGACCAGTTATTAGATGGTTATGAATTCTTTGTACTTCAAGGTGACATGTTGGCATTAGAAGGCAAGAGTTTTCAAACAGAGCTAACATATACAGGCGTGCTTCCTAGTATGCCGGATGCAGGAGATTATGACAAAGAAACATTAAAAGCGTATCTCCAAGACGCGAAGGAGCATACACCTACTGGACGGGACACGTATGAACTAGGAAAGTATTTAGGGAAGATAGCTACATTAGCACCAATAGCTGATCAGATGGAAGAATCTGAGTTAGCAGATGAGTTTAGAAGTGAATTAAAACGAATTTTAGAAGAATGGTTAGTAGCAACAGATGATCAAGGAAATATAAAATCGGAAAACGTCTTGTATTACAATGATAATTGGGGAACTATGCTTGGCTATCATGCTGCACATGGGTCAGCAACAAGAATTAGTGACCACCATTTTCATTATGGATATTTCGTGAAGGCGGCTGCTGAAATAGCTCGAGTCGATCCTGATTGGGCAAGTGAATCTGAATGGGGTGGAATGATCGATTTACTGATTCGTGATTTTGCCGCGGGTCGTGACGACGATATGTTCCCTTATATTAGAATGTTTGACGCCTATTCTGGACATTCATGGGCAGATGGATTGGCAACTTTTGATGCTGGAAATAATCAAGAGTCCTCTTCAGAGGCGATGCATGCTTGGTCGAATATGATTTTGTGGGCAGAAGCGACAGGTGACAAAGAAGTTCGTGATCGCGCCATTTATCTATATACAACAGAAATGAGCGCAATCAATGAATATTTCTTTGATGTACATGAAGAAAATTTCCCAGAAGCGTTCACACCTGAAATGGTAACGATCAATTGGGGTGGAAAAATGGACCATGCAACATGGTGGAATTCTGGAATGGTAGAAAAATACGGTATTAACTGGTTACCTTTTCATGGTGGTTCATTGTATCTTGGCCATTATCCGGAGTATGTTGAAAGGGCATATGCAGAGTTAAAAAACCGAAATGGATCAACAGACTGGAACTTATGGTCAAATATGGTTTGGATGTACAGGGCATTGACGAATCCAGAAGATGCGATTAATCAAATGGATCTGACCATTAATAATTATACGGAATTCGACCCTGGTGATGAAAAAATTATAGAACGAGGAAGTACAAAAGCGCAGACGTATCATTGGGTTCATAACTTAAATGTACTAGGACGAGTAAATCCTAATGTAACAGCAGATCATCCTACTTACGCTGTTTTTGATAAGGATGGGCTAAGAAGTTATGTTGTATACAACTTCACTGCTGCACCAATCGAGGTCAAATTTTCTGATGAAAAAACAATGACTGCTGCACCTAATGATTTTAGTATCGCTTATGGTGAAGGCATTGATTATCCTGATGATCCAGTTGATCCTGGTGACGGCGATGACGATGGTGATCCTGGTGACGGCGACGATAACGATGATAATCCTGGATCCGGAGACCATCATGTGCACGATGACTATGAAGCAGGAGCAAAAATGGTCAACGATAACGAAGCGCAAATTTGGATCACGCCAGAAACTGACGCTGCTTACGTGGATGTGCACTATGCTGTTAACGGTGCAGGTAGAGCAGGTTACAGAATGACCAAAGCAGATGGAACGTGGACACAACAAATAAGTGGGCTAAGTGAAGGAGATATCATAAACTATAACTTCGTTTATGAGAAAAATGGATTGCAGTACGAATCAGAAAACTATCAGTATACCTTTACTGAGGATGTACCTGAACCAACAGTACTTGCCGCTCCTGAAAACGTAAGTGTAACAGGCACAACGACTACAACTGTGTCACTTTCGTGGGATAGGGTTGAAAGTGCTGATGAATATGAGGTTATTAGAGACGGGCAAGTCATCGACTCAACGTCCTCAACTTCATTTACTGATGAGGGGCTTGAGGAAGATACAACTTACCTTTATGCCGTTCGTGCTAAAAATGCAACCGAAACATCCGAAGAAAGTGCTGAAGTAGCAGCAACTACGAAGAAATCTGATGGAGCTGTTGATGATGATAGACATGTGCATGAAGACTATGAAGCTGGTATAACAAACGGAGGTGAAGGCGAAGCATTACTTGATTTTATCCCTAGTAAAGAGTCCGCTTATGTAATTGCTTACTATTCAATTAATTCTGGAACTGTAGCAGGCTATAACATGACCGTGAATAATAATGCTTGGGAAAAATTAATCAGTGGACTAAGTGATGGGGATACGATAGATTACTATTTCGTTTATGAGAAAAATGGTCCTCAATATCAATCAGATAGCTATCAGTACACGTTTACGGCAGAAACGGATGAACCGACAGAACCACAAGCTCCAGATGCACCAACAGGGCTTTCAGTTACAAATAAGACGACATCATCTGTAACACTAGAATGGGATGCTGTAGCAGGTGTTGATGGATATAAAATTGTTCGAGACGGTGTAGAAATAGACACAACAACATCCACATCATATACAGACAATGGCCTTGATAATGAGACAAGTTATCAGTATATAGTAAGATCGTACAATGAAGCGGGAACATCAGAGGATAGCAGTTCTGTAACTGTTGCGACTGAGAAAGTAGAACCGACGGATCCGATAGACCCCGAGGAGCCAACAGATCCCAAAGAAGAAGATGAACAAGGTGAAAAGCCAGGAGACGGTGAGCAATCTGAATTAGATGTTATAAGTGATGAAACAGACCTGGTAAAAAACACAACGAACAAGGTTTATACCTATAACAAGACAGCTGACTCCGTTGTTATCAAGAAAGAGATTCTTGTGAATTTGGAAGATGATTTTACGATTGAATTTTCTAATGGAAAAGTAAAGGTAAGGTTACCAATTTCACTATTGCCAAAGGATAAAGACGTTACATTTAACTTTGGAAATGTATCCCTAAACGTATTAAATAAAAATAAGGGTGCCTTAAGTGAGTTATACAACTTTACAATCATCGCTGGTGGGGAAGAAATAACCGATTTCGGTGATTATGTTGTAAGATTAACCTTTACTGTAGATGCTAGCCGAGTGAATAATTGGGATAATGTAAGAGTTATCTATATTGATGAAAATGGAGAACAACGAGAAGAAATAGTACCGACGTCAATTAATGAAATTACTGGTGAGGTTGTTGTAGATGTGTCTCACTTTAGTATTTACGGAGTATTTGAGGTTGCTGGAGATACTGTTGAAGACTCCGAAGAAGATAATGAATTACCTGACACAGCAACATCTACCTTTAACTTACTAGCTGCAGGCGTTGCTATAATACTTGCTGGAATGATTATGGTATTTGTGAGTCGTAGAAGAAATAGAGTGTAATAGGTTTTCCATGCAGATGGCCTTATTCCTTAGTGGGATAGGGCTGTTTGTGGTTGGAGGAAGGGTTTATGAACTGTTCTTTTAGTCGTTTTTTGTCGTTTTATGTCTACCACCTCTTTTGTTTTTTGTACTACCCGTGTATATTAGTTAATAATAAGAATTTTTAAAAATATTTTCATGGGAGGAAAAGCATGGATTTTGATGGTCAGAAGATAATTCCGTCATTTAGGGACATGAAACAGTTTGAAAAACTATTAGAAAGCGAGTTTAATTATATCGTTTTAATTGATAGTCATATAAATCAATTGGAAATGATTATGAATATGGCCAAAGCAAAAGAAAAAAAGGTAATTATACATGCCGATTTTGTTAACGGTTTATCTAATGATCTTTATGGGGCGGAATATTTGAGCCAACGAATTAAACCAACTGGCGTGATATCGACAAAACCTAACTTTATATCATCAGTAAAAAAGAATGGTGTTCTTGCTATCCAACGAATGTTTTTGATCGATTCAATCGCAATTAAGAAAAGCTACCGACAAATTGAAAAATCAAACCCTGATTATGTTGAGGTATTGCCAGGCATTGTGCCCGAAATTCTCACTGAAGTCAAACAGGCCTTGCCTTGTCCAATTATAGCAGGAGGGTTAATAAGATCAGTTGTGGATGTAGAAAATGCTTTACATGCAGGAGCTGTTGCTATTTCAACAACAGATCAAGAGATCTGGAAAAAGTTCGAAAGATAAAAGTACTCCATAGTTATGGGGAGGTGTAAGGTCAGAAGATTAATTGTTATTTAATTAAATGTTGACACCGTTTTCATAATGAGGTAAAGTGGTAGTAAGTTAATAAAACGGATCGGGTATAGGAGATCCACACAATAATCCTCTATGGGGGAGTTGTGTGGATCTTTTTATATTTTATTAGCTTATTCGATCACAAAAAATAAAGGGGTGAAATGTAAGGGGATAATAACAAAGGAGAAATGATTCATGTTTTATTGGACAACGGCATTCTTACATCAGGATTTTATAATCATGGCGTTTCGGTTAATATTTGCTTCCATATTATGTGGGGTAATAGGAATGGAAAGAGAATTAAAGAGCCATCCAGCAGGTTTCAGAACACATATGCTCGTTGGAATAGGATCATGTTTGATGATGTTGTTATCGCTATACGGATTTGATTCATTTATCAAAACATATTCAGATATTGTCAACATTGATCCAGCAAGAATTCCTTCATATGTTATCAGTGGTATCGGTTTTCTAGGTGCTGGGACGATTATTTTTCATGGCAACACAGTTAAAGGTCTCACAACGGCAGCCTCTATATGGGTGGTGGCTGGAATTGGTTTGATCTCAGGAATTGGTATGTATGGGCTGGCAGTTTTAGCCACTGTATTGGTCACAGTATCGTTAAATTTAAGTCAATTAGAAAATTTCATCCAGAAAAAGAATACAACGAAACAAATAGTGGTGATTTCAAGCAAGTTTAGGGACTTGCCGAGCATCATTAAAACTTTGCAATCGTGTGACGTAAATATTCATGGTTGTTCTATCAGTAAAATGAAGAACCATGAAGAATATAACGAAAAAATCATGTTTATATTTAAGTGCAAAAAACTTGAAACAAGTACACTCTTAAATCTATATGAAAATCTCTATGAAGTATCTGGGGTTATAAAAGTAGACGATCATCTATTAAACAATCATATCAATTATTCGCAAAAAGATAAAACATTTGATCTTTAAAGGGAGGAATTTTAGATGGAATTCAACGTAATGACATTTAACCTTAGACTTGATACCCCAGAAGATAATGGGAATTCATGGATATATCGATCAGATAAGGTAACCGAACTAATACGTCGTTATAACCCTATTGTATTTGGTACACAAGAAGCGTTACCTAATATGATTAATGATCTGGAAAGAGGGTTAGAAGACTATGAATGGTTAGGTGAGAGTAGGCGGGAGAATGATGAATATAGTGCGATTTTTTATAAAAAATCTGTGCTAAAGCCAATTGAGCAAGGTACATTCTGGCTATCAGAATCCCCTGATGTACCAGAAAGTAAAAGTTGGAATTCCCATTTACCACGAATATGTACATGGTGTTTATTTGAATCTATTAAAGATCCCAAGAAACAGTTTTATGTTTATAATACTCACTTAGATCATATTAGCGAACAAGCTCGAAATGAAGGGATACGACTAATAATAAAAAGGATTAGTACATCCAAAAGACTACCTTCAATTTTAATGGGTGATTTTAATGCCAGTACTGATTCATTCATTATTCAATATTTAAGAAATGTAAGTGAGAGGGAAACTACTAAATTAAAGGATTGTTTTTCAGTCATCAAAAATCCAGTTGGAACTGAAATAGGTTGTACATTTCATGATTTTCAAGGAGATGTTGACGGTAGCCCAATCGATTTTATTTTCACAACAACTGAATTTGAACCTGTTGCGACAGAAATAATTAGGGAAAAAATACATGGTGGTTATCCTTCTGATCATTATCCTATTTTAACATCACTTCGTTTCGCAAAATCGGCTGGAGCATAAAGGAAAAGCGGAGGGGAACATGAAAGGATTTATTTTTGATCTTGACGGAACATTATATAGAGGTAATAAAGTAATAGAAGGAGCACCAGAGACATTAAGTTTGATTAGAAATAGAGGCGATCGAGTAGTGTTTTTAACGAATAAGCCTATCGTCTCTCGTGAACAGTACGTCGAAAAGTTGAAAAAAATGGGGATTATGGCAAACCTAAATGAGATTATCAATTCTAATTTAATTACAGTAAAATATTTAAAAAAACACATGACAATTAAAGATAAAGTCTTGGTTATTAGTGAGCAGCCACTTTTAGATGAACTGAAAGAGAATTATATTGCGATAACAGATAATCCAGCGGAAGCGACTTATGTCATTCTTTCATGGGATCGAGAATTCACCTACAAGAAATTAGATAACGCATTTCAGGCATGGCGGAATGGTGCCAGGGTTCTAGCAACAAATCCAGATCGAACTTGCCCAGTTGAACATGGTTTTGTGCCAGATTGTGGAGCAATAATTGGAGCGCTGGAAGGAGCTACAGGAGAAGCGGTTGAGCTCATAATGGGTAAACCGTCTCATTTAATGGCTGAGGAAGCCAAAAGTGTATTGAACCTTGATTATTCGGATTGCTTTATGGTGGGTGATCGATTAGAAACGGACATAAAAATGGCAAACGACATTGGTTTTCATTCTATACTCGTTTTAACCGGATCTACATCACTTGCTGACGTGGAGCTTTCAACAAATAAGCCATCTTATACATTAAACAGTGTTAAAGAAATTGTGAGCATTAAATAAAGGAGGAAATGTACGATGCGTATATTGAAAAATAGATTACTAGTTTTAGTTGGATTATTATTATTAGTGATGGTAATTGCTGGTTGTGGTGACGACAGTGGAACTGACTCTGCCGAAAATAATAACGGAGATACGAATAATACCGAAAATACGGAAAATGATGAAGGTAGCTCAGATGAGGTAGTGGAACTTGAATTATTCTCTACGAAAACAGAAAATCCAGAAACATATCAACGTTTAGTAGATAAATTTGAAGCAGACAATCCGAATATTAAAGTAGAAGTAATTTCACAGCCAGATTCCACTACGGTATTAAAAACAAGACTTACAAAAAATGATTTACCTGACATAATTGCAATTGGTGGTAACTCGACGTATGGCGAACTGGCTCGTGAAGGCGTGTTAAAAGATTTCACAGATTCACCACTGGTTGAAGATATCAATGAAGGTTTCTTATATCAAGTAAAAGACCTAGTAGAATACGGAGAAGAGAAAGTTTATGGTATTCCTTATGCAGGTAATGCGGTTGGTGTGCTTTATAACAAAGCTAAATTTGAAGAATTAGACTTAGAGATACCGACGACTTGGGACGAGTTTATCGCAGTAGCTGATAAGATTGAAGCAGCAGGAGAAATGCCGTTCTACCATACTTGGAAAGATGCGTGGACAATCACTTGTCCGTGGAACGACTTAGTCATTAACATCGCTGGTGATGATTTTGCACAAAGTAAAAATGCAGGCGAAGTAACGTTCGTCGATCGCTATGACGAAGTAGCAGAAAAAATGCTAACACTTCGTGACTACAGCCATGATGATGTATTCGGTAAAGCCTATGCAGATGGTAACCAGGCTTTTGCTAACGGAGAAAGCGTCATGTATTTACAAGGAAACTTCGCGGTACCATTGATTAAAGAATACAACCCTGACATCGAACTTGGTATGTTTACACTACCTGCAGTAAACGATGCTGAAGAAAATATGTTCGTTGCGAGTGTTGACGTATTATTCACGATGCCAGCGGATGCCGAACACCCAGATGAAACGATGAAATTCATTGAATTCATGTATGAAGAAGAAAATGCTACACAGTACATGGAAGAACAATTTGCGATCTCTGCGATTAACAGTGTGACGTACATTGATCCAATCATGGAACCATTAAAAGATAAACTAGCAGAAGGTATGATCCGTGAAGCACCAACACACTATTACCCGACAGGCTTCCCGGCGGCGCAATCAATTCAAGAATTCTTAATTGATGGAGATAAAGATGCATTTTTAAAGAAAATGGATGAAGACTGGGATAACGCAATAGCAAACCAAAACTAATATCTTAACAAGTTGAAAAGGGTCATGCTCCCTTAACCTACAGTTACCCCTAAAATAATAATTGTAGTTAAAACTGAGGGAGCATACCCTTATATTCATCTAAGTATTGAAGGAGTTATTTGAAATGGCAAAAAAACGTGCTTTTTATATCATGACTATACCTGCCATGTTATTATTCTTTTTATTTCAAACGTATCCAACATTACAGGGCATCTTTTATAGTTTTACAAATTGGAAGGGTTATGGAGATTGGAATTTTGTAGGCTTCGATAACTTTTTGCGATTTTTTCGAGATGATCGAACACAACATGCTTACTTATTTACTTTTGGCTATTCTATTCTTTCTACGATTCTTGTAAATATTATTAGTTTAGTTGTTGCTTTAGGCTTAAATGCCAAAGTTAAATTTCAGAAAACATTACGAGGTATTTATTTTCTACCAAATATATTAAGTGTGTTAATTATTGGGTTTATTTTCGGATTCATTTTTTCTTATGTACTACCAGAGATTGGTGCTAGCTTGAACATTGGAATCTTGCAGAAAAATATTTTAGGAAATCCAGATTTAGCGTGGATTGGTATTGTTGTTGTAGCTGTCTGGCAGGCAGTGGCGTTTAATACAATTTTATATTTAGCAGGATTACAAACGATTCCTACTGAGTTATATGAAGCAGCAAAAATTGACGGAGCTTCTTCATGGAAAGAATTTTGGAAAATAACCTTTCCTCTAATATCACCATTTTTTACAATTAACGTGGTTGTCGCAATGAGAGAATTTCTTATGGCGTTTGATCATATTGTTGCCCTTACCAATGGTGGTCCGGGAACAACAACGGAATCTATCTCGTTATTAATTTACCGGGGTGCATTCCAGGATGGAGATTTTGCCTATCAATCAGCCAATGCGGTTATTTACCTAATTGCGATTGTATTTATTTCAGTCGTGCAGATTTACTTTCTGCAGAAAAGGGAGGTTGAGCTATAGTGAATTCAAAAAAAACCAATTGGACACTAACACTGTTACTGTGTTTAGGCGCACTTACCATTATCTTTCCACTATACTTAACGATAACCATTGCAGTAAAGTCACCTGTTGAAATGGCTCAATCAATCTGGTCAATACCAACTACCATTCACTGGGAAAACTTTACGAAAGCAATTGAAATGACCAATTTTTTTAACGCATTTAAAAATAGTGCAACCGTGACGGTTTTCGCTGTGTCATTAACGATTTTGACAAATTCTATGGTAGCATATGCAATTGCTCGAAACATGCACTTGCGATTTTTTAAATTTTTATATTACTACTTTGTAAGTGCATTATTCATTCCGTTTCCAATTCTTATGTTGCCATTAGTTAAGCAAATGAGTAGCTGGGGACTAGATAATATTGTTGGTCTAATCTTCTTATATGTCGTATTTGGCTTAGCATTTAACGTTTTCTTATACGTTGGTTATATTAAATCAATTCCAAGAGAATTGGAAGAAGCGGCAATAATGGACGGAGCGGGCACATGGAAGATTTTTTGGAAGGTGATTTTCCCACTTCTTTCGCCAATGAATGCAACAATAGCTATTCTTACTTGTTTAAAAGCATGGAACGATTTCCTGTTGCCATTAATCATTTTGGTCGATAAGGATGACGCGACCTTACCATTAGTGCAATACGTTTTCCAATCAGAGTTTAGCGCAAATTTTAATTTAGCATTTGCTTCCTATTTATTAGCGCTATTACCGATGGTTATTGTTTATTTATTTGCGCAAAATTGGATAATTGGTGGTTTAACGCGTGGTGCCGTTAAATAAAGATATAAAATTAGGAAAAAGATGATACGATAACTAAAGCATATCTGGGGGATAAGGGGAAAAGGCTATAACAATAGTAATCAAACAATCCGTGGGACATATTGGAGAAAAATTGCATGCTTTTCCTGAAACACAACAAATGGTAATAAATGTGATTGATAGCCAATCAATTCATATTGTAATAGATGATCAACCATTCTCATTGTTTGAAGGGGAATTAATCAACTTTGAAAGATATCTTCACCTTGACAAAGGTTTTCCGAGGGAATTATCCACTGGAGATTACCAAACGGTAAAGAAACTAAGCTTCATTATAAACGGGTGGTTTCGTTTGTGCTTAAAGTTGTTTGCTGTTGATGTTGCGATTACTCCAGTTAGTGATATTAGACTAATTAAAATAGTTTCTAAAGTAAATGGCGATGTAGCTAATTTAGCGGATAGAGATGATCCTAAAGTCGCTTCGGAAAAATTGTCATTGTTACGTGTAGCTGAAATCGCTAATCAAAATGGCTACAGAATTGTTAAAAATTGTACCCGCAACTAATCTAGAGGTAGCGTGCATTTCTTCAACCTTTGTTAGTGCAAATAGTTATTGTTATGCGCATAAAATTGATGATACTGTTGTAACTGATATTTACTTTTATGATGGAGCAAAACCTGTGCATTTTACAAAATATAATATATACGCAGATATGTTAAGGCATGGTAGTGAAATTGTAAAATGTGGACTAAACATGCAGAAGCAAATAACAGAATGAACTTTTGAGAATTTACTCATTTCTCAGAAGGAAGGCTGCTGAGTGTTCAGATGGGTAGGCATACTGTCACATAGTGGAGAAGGCTAAGCAATAAGAAACAGTGATGAATTGATTTATGTAGAAGAGGGTAAAAAGTAGGTTGTTCCTGGTAAAGGTTGGGGAAGTGAGCGTGGCCACTTCCCGATGATTTAAAATAGATGCTAATATTGTGAAAGTAATCTGAAATCATTATTATAGGGGGTTAGTTAACTAATTCAAAACAAATTGTGATGAAGGTGACGATTTTGATGGTGAAGAAACATAGTATAAATGCAAAAGTCGAAGAAATATAAATGAACTATTCTATAGTTGGTGCACTTAGCAATTGGAATTCCAGTGCGACCACATTTTATGAAAATCTATCGTTTAAATATTTATGCGGCCACTAGGGGCCGTATTTGTTTTAGAAGTTCTATTTTACATAATATAAGGTCCCCTGTGTCTAAAGTTCTGTTATTAAGGATAAAGATCATCTGTTTCCAGCTTACAACTTAAAAACTCTTGGCAGTTAGCGATGAGAAATTACAGCTACTCAAAAAACTTCCTTATAATAATGTGTTTCAAATCCCGTATTTCTCTGTGTCTCCATAATTATGGTAAAATCAACCTATACCCTCAAACCGAATGGAGATGCTCATTTACATATGTCAAATTCAATTAAATTAACGTCATTATCTTCAAAAGGTGGATGCGGTTGTAAAATAGGTCCAGCTGATTTAACAGAAGTGCTGCGTTCCCTTCCAACTCCTGTCGCCAATCCAAACTTGCTTGTTGGCCATGATACTAGTGATGATGCAGGTGTTTATAAGTTGAATGATACAACCGCAATTGTGCAGACTGTTGATTTTTTCACTCCAATTGTTGATGACCCTTATAACTTTGGGCAAATTGCTGCGGCGAATGCCATCAGTGATGTGTATGCGATGGGTGGAAAGCCGATCACGGCACTTAATATTGTCGCTTTTCCTATCACAACCTTGGAGAAGGCGATCCTGGCAGACATTTTACGTGGTGCTGGGGACAAACTTGCAGAAGCTGGTGTCACACTGGTTGGTGGGCATTCAATTGATGACAAAGAGCCGAAGTTTGGGCTCGCGGTTACCGGAACTGTCCATCCCGATAAAATCAGAACAAACGCAGGAGCACAGCCTGGTGATAAACTTATTTTGACGAAGCCGATTGGTGTCGGAATTTTAACAACATCGATCAAAAAGGAATTGCTTGATGAAGCAGAAATTACAAGGGTAACAAACGTGATGGCAACCTTGAATAAAATAGCGGCTGAAACAATGGAAACCTACGATATTCATGCATGTACGGATGTTACTGGATTTGGGTTGCTTGGTCATGCTACAGAGATGGCTAAAGGAAGCAGTGTCGGTATAACGATTAACTATAGTAAAGTGCCAGTTTTACCACGTGTGAAGGAGCTTGCGGAATCCGGGTCTGTACCTGGTGGAACGAAAAATAACTTCGCACATGTAAAGGATTCTGTGACATTTGCTGCGAGCATGGATCAAATGGATCAGTGGATCTTATGTGATGCGGTTACTTCTGGTGGACTGTTGATTGCTGTTGCTGAACAGGAGGCAGATGCACTTGTGAAGGAAATGCAAGCAAATGGCGTCGATGCTAAAATGATTGGTGTGGTAACCGAACAAAATCGAGGACAAATCATCGTAAAATAGGAAGTGAAGCTTATGTTCCAAGATATAGCCCTACAAACACTGTTTCAGCTAAAAAAAGAAGAAGACCATACATTAATTGATGTACGTTCTCCAAAAGAATTTATGGAAACAACAATTCCGGGGAGTATCAATATCCCGGTGTTTAACGATGGGGAGCGAGCAGAGATTGGTACACTTTATAAACAACAAGGTCCAGAAGTGGCAAAAGAACGCGGGCTAGAAATCTTTTCGGCAAAGTTACCTGATTTTATCGCCGAATGCAGGCAAATCGATACTCCGCTGACTGTATTCTGTTGGCGTGGTGGCATGCGTAGTAAAACTGCAGCGACTGTACTTGATTTAATGGGGATGCATGTAAACCGTTTAAATGGTGGAATTCGGTCCTATCGCGAATGGGTCGTTATTACACTGGAAAAGCAAGCATTTAATCCACAGCTGATCGTTATAAACGGCTACACAGGTGCCGGAAAAACGATGATTTTACAAGCACTCACGAAGCGGCATTACCCTGTAATCGATTTAGAAGGAATGGCCCAGCATCGTGGCTCGATCTTTGGTCAAATCGGTATCATCCCAAGTAACCAGAAAAATTTCGAATCCCAGCTTGTTCAAAAGTTGATTCAGTATCAAGATGAGCCATATGTGTTTATCGAAGGTGAGAGCAAACGTATTGGAAGAGCGACTGTACCAGATTTCCTATTTGATAAAAAGGAAAATAGCACGCAGATTTTCGTGGATATCCCATTGGAAGTTCGCGTCGAGAATATTCTTGAGGAGTATCAGCCGTGGGAACATTCAAAGGAGTTTATTGATGCTTTCCAAATTATTAAGAAGCGGATTCATACACCTGTGGCGAAGGAAGTTGAACTTGATCTTCGGTCAGGGAGCTATCGTCATGCAGTGGAATTATTACTAACCTACTATTACGATCCGAAGTACAATCACAGTACTAGTTTTCCAGATGAGAAAAAGCTACATATTCAAGCAGAGACGATAGCAGATGCTGTGGATAAAATAGAACAGTTGGTGCAGAACTCTGTAGTAGATAAGTAGGCTAATTTGTCCAAGAGAACACTAGAGAAGATCTAAGTCTTCCTTGGATTTAAATTGTGTAATCACCAAGCTACATTTTTAAAGCAGAATAGTTTGTTCGTGTTTAATTGGAAAAGAAATTCATTGTCCTTCTACGAGAAAAAGAGAGTGACCTTATGTTTTATTACATAGAAAGAGTTCTTATTTTAAGTTTAGGAATTATATTCGTTATCCAGCAACTAACGGGCTGGGCCTGGTTGAGTACATTACTCAGCCTTTTTGTTCTTGCCAATCTTTTCGTACACTTGCCGAGGATTCGTGGAACTGTTCAAGTGCTTTCCATAACATTTCTTGTCATCGGAATTGCGATAATGTTTTATCAACAAGCATCTATACAGGAATGGGAGGAAGCAGCCACACTTAATACAACGTTAATCACATTATTTGTGTTTGCACCGTTATTCGGGATTCCAGTTCGATCGCCTGTGTATGTTTCAGCTTTAAAGCAGTTTTATCAAAAGTCGATAAAAGGTGGCGTTTCTTTCTTCGTCGCAAGCCAATTGTTGACGAACATTTTGGCTGTATTTCTGAATGTTGGATCGATTTCAATTGTCCATCATTTAGTATCGATTCATAAAAGTTCTCGGTCTTGGCAAATCGTGACTACTGCACTAACGAGAGGATTTGCTTCTGCTATATTGTGGTCGCCATATTTTGCAGCTATGGCGTTATTATCAAGTGCATTGGACATTAAATGGGTCGAGCTCTTACCATATTTACTTGGTTTTTGTGTCATCTATATTTTTATAAGTCTAGTAATGGATTTGCCGTTGCTTCGAATTGAAGTGGAGGTTGGAGATAGATTAGATAATAGTGAACGGGTAGTATTTGTGGAAGGTAGCACAATTAAACGGTTATATTCTCTTGTCGGCTACTTGGTTTTCGCAATGGTGCTCATCCTTAGTTTAGAGAGAATCGTTAAGATGCCGATGGTTCTGATTGTTTCTCTCACGGCTGTGGTGTACCCACTGGTTTGGTGTATTTCCACTAGGTCTTGGTTTCTGTATAAACAAGGTATCAAAGATCATATCACTAGAAATCTACCTTCTTTGAAAAAAGAGATTACTTTATTCTTAACGGCTGGTTTCTTTAGTGGTGCGATGGCACAAACAAATCTAGGTATGTGGATTCCCGATTTGTTATCGGTATTTCCGGTCCCAATCGCATTAGGCTTTACACTAACATCGCTACTATTAATTGTATTAACGTCGTCGATAGGTGCTCACCCAATAATTCTTATATCAATCCTGGTCACGACCGTAAATCCATCAAGTGTAGAGATAACACCAGAGTATTTTGCAATTCTGCTTCTGGGGAGTTGGAGTATTTCTAATATCATTTCACCTGCTTCTGCCGTCAATAATTTACTAGCAAACTTCGTTGGAAAAGATGTGTTCCAAATTGCTAGATTGAACTATAAGTTTAGTGCAGTGCTGTTAATGGTGCTGCCGATTTATTTGTATATTATTGTGCTGTAATCGAAATGTATATTTGTCATAAGAAGGAATGCAGAGTTTTGCTTTCCAGATATAAATGAAGTGAAGATAAAAGTGTTAGAACCGTGTTTGTACTTATGGATTTTTATTATTTTCCCTGCATTCTCCTATAGGTGTCAGGAAATAAACATGATAGTATAGTAGCATCTTAGTTTGTCAGAAAATCCTTTTAAGGTGGTGAGTAGTTTTGGGGCATTATTTAGGGAATATCTTACTTTGGTTTTTTAACCGACTATCGCGAATTCCAGATAGAGATCGAAGCTATGTAGTTTATCTTATGTCTGCGTTTTTGATGGCCACCATGGTTGCCTCCGCCTTACATGCGCTTGGAAATCCGACGGGGTCTACTTTGCTTATCCAAGTTACGGATATTGGAAAGGCTTTAGCGGTGAATTGCTTTTGGTTTGTTGTCTGGACAACTGGGATAAGCGCGTTATTATCTCTTATATATATACCTGTTCCTCGTCTTTTTTTGGCGAGTTTCGGTTATTGCATCTATGCTAGTGTAAAAATTTTACTTGATGATAGTTCTGGAACACTATTTTCATATGTTATGGGGGCCATCTACAGTATTGCTGCTTTGTGTGTCGGGTTATTTTTGATTGGGCTTTTTCACAAAGGTATGAATCAGCGTGTGAGGGTATTGATTACAATGCTATCCGCTGCCTATATGTTCTCCTTTATGTATGTGTTTTTTGATTATACGGAAAATAAAAGTGATCAGCTAGCTGTTGCTGCCGATGATACGGCTCCAATTACGGAAGAAAATCCTGCGCAAAAAGGATCATATGCATATGATTTTATGAGCTATGGTAGTGGAACTGATTTGCAACGTGAAGAATTTGGCGAGGATGTTGATTTAATTACGCATCCGGTAGATGCATCTAGTTTCATTACGAAATGGAGCGAAAAAAGGGAAAAGTTTTGGGGATTTGATGCTTCTAAGCTACCAGTAAACGGAAGAGCGTGGGTCCCAGATGGGGAAGGGCCGTTTCCGGTAATTCTTATGGTGCATGGTAATCATACGATGGAGTACTTTTCGACGAGTGGATACGATTATTTAGGAGAGCTACTCGCTAGTCGTGGATTTATTGCAATTTCGGTAGACGAGGATTTTATCAATTATTCCAATGTTTCAGGAAGCCCTAATGATAATTACCGCTTGCGTGCGTGGATGATGCTACAACATGTTGTGCAGCTACAGAGCATGAATCAAACCCCTGGAAATACTTTTTATCAAAAAATAGATTTTGACCAGGTTGCGTTTCTTGGCCATTCCCGTGGAGGTCAAGCCGCTGCAATGGCTGCTGATTACGAAACGTTCTTTGATGATGCTAAATTGCTTGAAAGCTTAGACTCTATTGAGGTTAAAGCGGTCGCTGCTCTTGCACCAACAGATATAAAAGTGGATAAAAAACGAGCAAACCTGAGAAACATATCTTATCTTCTGCTACACGGGGCACGTGATGGAGATTTGAATGATTTCCGTGGGGAACGGCAGTTTTATCGTACAACGTTTGATGAGGATGACAAAGGGTTTAAGGCTTCCCTTTATATTGCTGATGCCAACCATAGCCAGTTCAATACAGAATGGGGTCGTACGGATGCCAGTGTACCAAAGGGGCTATTTCTAAATCGCAGGCAGCTGATGAATCCAGAAGATCAACGTCAAATTGCGAAAGTATATATTTCTGCTTTTTTTGAAAAGGTGTTTCATGAAAATGCGTCCTATCAAAAACTATTCCGCGATTATCGGTATGGACAAAATTGGCTTCCGGATACTACTCTAGTAAGCAAATACGAGAATGCTAGTTATATGCCAATCGTTGAGTTTGAGCAGGGAGATGACAATGGGGAATTTTCAGGTGGAGTTACCTCGAATGCAGATGGTTTTACAACTTGGGAAGTAATCACACCAAAAGACCGGCATGATCATAATCGTCTCAAAGATGCTGTGCTGCTTGAATGGGAAGAGCCTGCTGTCTACACAATTAATATTCCAAATGACTATCTGCGTACCAGGTCGTCGGAAAAGCCGCAGAGCCTTGTGGTAACAATGGCAAATAATAAAGAGGAAAGTATTCCTGAGATTCAGATAGAGCTTAAGACGACCGCCGGAGTTTCTGTACAACTACCATTAGATGAATTTATGCCAGTCCCACCGGTGATCACAACGGACTACACACCGTTCGGTTTATTTGATGATCTGTTTCGAGATGGAAAATACGAAAAAGCGTGGGAGCCAGTTTTTCAAACCTTTGAGATTCCGCTTGAATCATTCGAAAAGGTGGATCGTGAATTTGATGTGGAAGAATTAAATAAGATAACCTTACATTTTGAAGCCGGGCCTAGAAAGGTAATGGTAGAGGGTGTTGGGGGTAGTTCTTATTAGAAGGAATGTTATTCATGTTCCAAAGTAAAAAGTAACCGTCTATAGGATTGGTTACTTTTTTTGTAATCCTAAATTTGAAGTAGACGAACGGTTAAAAATTGATATAGGACGGCTGTTTAACGCTGTTGTGATTTGATTTTTATTTAATGGAATTTTTAACATGTAGTCAATTTCATCATTCTAATTTTTCACCACTCATGGCTACATATAGTTCGTTTATCACATTTCTAAACTGTATGTGTATATTAATGGATGTGTAATCTTCGTTTGTTCTTAATAAAGCATTCAATGCATTAATTATTATATAAACGTAAGCATTATGAAGTAAATAAGAGAAAAACAGCCATACTGTTCATTATAATGAACGGTATGGCTGTTTTTGATGGTTTTCAATCTGAAATCAATGAATTATACTGCAATTATATGTTCTTTATAAAGAACGATATGTTCTAAAAAAAGAACGACTGAGTACATATATTTGGAGGAGGCATGTGTACCTGAAGATTATATAAAACGGTACTTCATACATTTATAAATATTTTTTAAATCTAGGGAGGAAACGAGAAATGAATATAAAAACAAAATTAGGTATGGGTATCGCAACTGGTGTATTAGCTCTTGGATTAATTGGTGGAGGAACTTTTGCTTACTTTAGTGACACTGCAGTGCAAACAAATACATTTCAATCAGGAACAATTGTTTTAGATGTAGAACCTGAAGTGCAAGTTGCAATGGAAAATTTAAAGCCTGGCGATTGGATGCCAAGAACTTTTGAATTACAAAACAATGGCTCATTAGATATGAAGAATGTAGATCTTAAAACCTCATTTAAGGTTACTCGTGATGGGCAACCAGTCGTTCCTGGTTTAGCAGATAAATATGCAGAGCAAATTATCGTTCAATTTATGAACAATACATCTGGAGATGAAGATAAAGAAATATTGTTAGAAGTATCATTGAAAGATTTGCGCGATCTTACACCGAATGAGTTAGCTACAAGAATTGATATCGAACAAATAGTACTTTTACCAGGTTACAGCTTCTGGATTCCATTTATTGGGTGGATTACTGTGCCACCAGTATATCAGGATGTACAAAATGAAGTATCTGGAATTGCAGCTGGTGAGACAGCGGGATTCGACGTACAGTTCAGATTTAATGATACTGGTGTAGCTCAAAATGACCTGCAAAATCTAGACCTTGAGCTAACGTGGACATTTGAAGGATACCAAACTGACGGCGAAGAAAAGTAATCCAATAGAATAGAATGGAAAGGTGAGAAACCCTCACCTTTCCGATATTATTTATTATCATGAGTTTCGGAATTATATGATTGCAAATTCATGATAATAAATAATGGCTTTAACAGGAGGGCATGCCATGCGGGAATCTCGAGTAGTAAAATATAGAAAGAGACATCGTAAGTTAATTGTTATAACACAGGTTATAGTGATAAGTTATGGGACGATTGTAACGTTTTCATTATTGTCGTCAAATACATCTGCATATTACGGGAGTACAAGCAAAGTAAATGCAGTGGTTATATCTTCTGATGATTGGTATGATTACAGCTTTCTACAATTAGTGAAGAATGGCACAGTTAGTTTAGATGGATGTTCCGATAATGGTATTTCCGTAGAAATTATGAATGTTGGATCGGATATGACAAGGTCATCAAGCTATGAAGTTTATTTCTCAAATAATGATGAAGGTGTTGGAGATAAAATCACTTCTGGTTCAATTGAACCAATGAAAAATGGTGAAAAAGTAAAGCTTATGTATGAAGGTGATCAAGCAGGTGCGTATACGTTTAAAATTTTCCAAAGAACTGGCTTTGAAAACAAGGATGAAGAGCAAGCATTCATCTGGAGTGAAAAGATTAAAATTTGTACCGTTGAAGAAAATGTTGCGGAAGAGAGTCTTACCGAGCCAGCGAATCGTGAACAAAATACAGGTATTAAAGATGATGGGGCGGAGTTAGGTATAGATAAGCAGCAAGGTGAAGAGAAAAATCAAGCTCAAAATGATAACTTAAAAGAAGAAGAAAAAGACGAAGAAATAGAAGAAGAAAATCAAGAAGAAGTATCGAACAATGAGCAAGAACAAGGTGAAAATTCTCAGGATGAGGAAGCACCTCCAAAACCAAATGAACAATCAAACACACCTTCAGATGAGAAAAATGGTACTGAACTACAAGCAGAAATAAATGACGACAGTTCAAATGAAATTACTATTTCAGAGGATGTGGAAAAGGAATGAAGCTAAAAAGGTTAAAAGTTTGGGGAGGAAATATAGTAACAGTTGTTATGGTGATTACAATTGTAGTTATGGCATTTGTTATCATTGCCTCCAAGGTATCCGGTGGAGACCCTAAAGTATTCGGTTATGAATTAAAAACCGTATTATCAGGATCAATGGAACCAGAGATTAAAACAGGCTCCATAATAGCCGTAAAACCCGGTGGAGATATGACTGATTTTATAGAAAATGACGTGATTACATTCCAACAACAAGATGGCAAGTTAATTACTCATAGAATTGTCGAAGTTGTGGGTAATGGAGACAATGTTTTGTACCGAACAAAAGGTGATAGTAATGGTACTCCGGATAGTAATTTAGTATTAGCTGACAATGTAGTTGCAAAATATAACGGATTTACGATTCCGTATATTGGCTACATTATAAGTTTTGCACAATCCCAAAATGGTGCATTTCTTTTATTAGTTCCAGGATTCTTACTTCTACTTTTCGCGTGCTTTACGGTTTGGCAAACATTAGCACAAATCGGAGTAACCACTGGTAAGGAAGCTAAAAAAGAACAGGAAGATAGTTGTGCACCATAAATAAATGTAGATTAGTCCTGCCAAGGGGGCGATAATATGAAGAAAACATTAATGATTGGTTATATTATATTAATTGGATTTACATTTTATCCTAATAAATACTTTGCTGAAACGGGTTCGAATGCTGAAGGTACAGAGTTTGAAATGGAGGTATCTCCAAGCGGTATATTATTCAACATCGATGACATGAAACCGGGCGACTGGGCTCCGAGGACAATAACAATTCAGAATTCCGGGAATAAAGATTTTCAATATCAAATGACTATACGTAATGATGGAACAGAAAAGCTGTTTAATGAGCTTCTTCTGGAAATTGTTGATGTTAACGGAGAGTTGTATAATGGGAAAATCTCAGAATTTGTAAATATGCCATTGAGAACATTAGATAAATCAACTAATGAAGAAATAGAAATAACAATCCGTTACCCAGAATACTTAGGAAATGATTTTCAGGGGCTGAATTCGAAGTTTAGTTTCATATTTACAGCCGAAGGAAAAGGTAATGATAAGGTTGAAGTTATATCAGAAGGGCAGGTCGGGAGTGGTAATGGTGGAAGTTTACCTGATACATCTTCCCAAATGTTCAACTTCCTCTTGTTAGGTGTCTTTTTCACACTGACCTCCTTCATGATTATGCATTATTTGAAAACTCAGTTCAAATCAGAAAAAAATGAACCAAATTAAGTGAAAAAATTTAATTATACAATAATAGTGAATATCTGACAAAATAAGTTATGTAAGATTTTCTAACAGTATTGTATAGTATTCTTAGCTAGTAATTTAGAATAACTTACCCTCAGCTAAAGGTAAACTTATTGAAAAATAAGGACACAAAATCACAGGTCTAAAGCGATATTTGCTATGATGGCTGGGTTGCCTAGGAAGAAGATAGGGGACGAGGAAAATTGGTAAAAGCAATGGAAGATATAGTGCTTGATCAAGAATGGGTCCTGTTAATAAAAGAAGCTAAGAATATTGGTCTATCTGCTGAGGAAATACGCTTATTTTTGTCAAATGAAGGGTAAAAATGAATACAATAAATAATAAACGTGCTTTATATAGAACCCTCACCCTTTTTTATGGTACAATCTCCATGAAAGAGGGTGAGATACGATGATCGGCGAAAAAATAAAACAATTACGCCTAGAAAGGAAAATGTCGTTATCAGTTTTGGCCGAACAAGCGCAAGTAGCGAAATCGTATTTAAGCTCTATCGAACGGAACATTCAAACAAATCCCTCTATACAGTTTGTTGAAAAAATCAGTGCTGTGTTGGGTGTGTCTGTAAATGAATTGTTGAATGAGCATAATACTATCCAAAAGGAAGAATTGGATGAAACCTGGTTGCGAATTGTGAAAGAAGCAATGGACTCAGGAGTCTCTAAAGAACAATTTAGAGAATATCTAGAGTTTAGCAAATGGCGTAAGAATCAGTAAGGGGGTGCAATGGCACTCTCTTTTTTCTTGGCTTCTAAAATTATGAAATATCCAGAGTCAATTTCATAATTACCTTATACAGCTATCTGCATCCACATTAGTTCGGAGATGGTTTAACCCGACTATATTCGGATGCAGATAGCTAAAAAATCAGTATTGAGAACGATTAAACTTAAAATATTTATACATCGCGATTATTGCTTAATTTGAGCGAAGTTTCCATGTTGACACTGAATTTGGTATGATAAATAAACGATATT
>NZ_JBJGXI010000031.1:0-66216 GCF_045635475.1 Radiobacillus sp. PE A8.2
GTAACCTTGTATTTGCTGTTCAGTAATTACACCAAATACGGTATAGTAATAGTGTTGCTATAATTTTACAAACATAATCCACCACAGATGTGACTTTTATGAAGTTAAACCGTCTATATAATTGATCTATTATCCTAGGAGGGTAGATTGCATGTCTGACTATAAGCAGAGTGAGCTCTCGACATGGTATGAGGAACACAGTGCGTCCATTTTTAAATACATTTGTATGATGACACACGATTACCAATTAGCAGAGGATTTAACACACGATACATTTATTAAAGCATATAAATACTTTGATTCGTTTGAAGGAAAAGCTTCTCCTAAAACGTGGCTATTTCGTATTGCCCATAATGTAACAATTGACTACATAAGAAAGCAAAAACCATTAAATTTTCTTAAAGAAATTATATTTTCAAAAGGAGATGCAGGACCATCTGCGGAGGAAATGGTTGAAATAAAGGAGAATTCAAAAGAGTTGTATGAAGCGTTAAGTAAGTTGAATCAGTCTTACCGGGAAGTAATTATTCTCCGGAAAATAAAAGGCTTTAGCATACAAGAAACGAAAGAAATTTTAAACTGGTCAGAAAGCAAAGTGAAAACCACTCTATATAGAGCATTACCCGCTCTCGAAGAACAATTGGTGAAGGGGGGGTTTTTAGATGAGGCACGATAAGTCAGAGTTAGATCGTCTTTTACAAGACCTTGATGATGACATCGACTGGGATGAAAGTCGTCAAAAGCGACTAGGAAATAAGATCCAATCAACACTTAATAAACGTCAACAGAGGCTAAAACGATGGAAAAAGAGCTTTAAATACGTTTCAAGTACAGCTGGTGTGATCGCCTTATTATTCCTAGGATTTCAGTTTTTCTCTTCCATACCTAATTATAAATCTAGCGATGAAGCCGCTGATTCTGGGAGCCCTCAAGCAGATTATGATACATCAGAGAATTCAGGCCAGGACACGAGTGGTAATGATAGCGGCAGTTATGATGGAGCAGAAGGTGAAGAAGCTACTAATAATGCTGCAGAGGAATCTAATTCGGATGGGGAATCAAGTCATGAAGAACCCCGTGAAGAGATGGAAAATCAATCTGATTTAGAGCAAAGAATCATCATGCAGCAGCGAATTGGTGATGGGCAGTTAAATGCATATGAAAATATAAACAACATAAGAAATAATCAAACGGTAGAGCAAGTGAAAGAAATCATGGAGCAAATCTCATGGGAGAAAGTAGAAGTAGACATGAATCGTCCAGCAGATTATCGTTTTTATTATGAATATGAAAACACGGACATGGCAACAAAGGCAATCATGCATAACATTTGGGTTAGCGATAATGGTGACCAGTTAGTAATCGTTAGAGATCCTGATGAATATGCAGTGCTAACGAAACAAATGTCGAAAATTCTATTTCATGTGCTTACAGGTGAAGAATTAATGGTCGAATAATAAACGGGGGAGAGTTCCAACCAATCTGGTTGGAGCTCTTTTCCAAAAATGAATCTTATCATGCACAGCAGGAGGGATCAACAGTGTCTTTATTCAATCTTATCTTCCTAATCATAGTTGCATTTATCTTATCGTTTTTCCTTGAATTAATAGTAAGAAATAGGCTTCGTATTGAAAAGCCTGAAGGAGCAAGAAAGTATGTTAACAAGTATCATAAGTTTGGAGAAATTTTGTTTAGTTCTTTCTTTGCGATTGGTATTTTCTTTGTACACACTGCTTCAACCCAGGCAATTGCATCCTTGTTTGCCGTTTTTGTTGTGATTTATCATAGTTTTGCCTATTATATGCAGCGAAAGTATTTCCCTGAATCGAAAGAGCATATCCTAAATTTGATTGTCGGTATGTTCTTGCTGTTATTTATTGCTGTAGTGGTAGTTCTGGGAATGTTATTATAAGTCTTAATAATTACTCTTTAATGATGTAAAGGGAGGGTTTATTATGGAACTATTTTTAATTATTGTTGTTCTCGTATGCATAGCACTATGCTACGCACCATTCATGTTTGATACGTTACAAGCGATGCCATTTGTGTTCAAAATTAGAAACACAATTATCTTCGGAGTTATCGGTGTTATATTTTCCTTGCAAATAGACCCATTTCCAATCATCAATGTCTTTGCAGGCATGATTGCAGGGAGTTTTGTTGACTATCTTGTTAGAGATAAGCAAACATGATATTGCTCATTAGGCAGCCAAAGTAATTATAACTTACTATGGCTGCCTATTTTTTAATACCTCGAATAAGGTGCCTTTTAAGTCTTCATAGTTGAAGTGAATTCCGTCGTAGTAGTGATTGCTAATCCGGCGCTGTGGAAAAATACGCCCTTTCCGCGGGGAACGCTTCAGCCTCCTCCCTCGCAAAGAGCGCTCACTGCGGGGTCTTCAGACTGTTCCTTTCCCGCTGGAGTGGCGTATTTTTCCACAGCTTAGGTAGTTTTCTGTTACGCACCTTTTATGAAGCGTAGGCCCTCCACTTTGACTCCTGCGGGACTAGCGGCGTAAGTGAGACCCCGCAGCGCGAAAGCGCGAGGAGGCTCACTAGCCCCCCGCGGAAAGCAAAGTGGAGGGACGGAGCGGTGCACATGTATGATGAGTGAATACCTAAGCACTACGACGCATATTAGGACATTTCCCGCAATAACTGAAAAAATAATCCAACAAATAGCAATCTATCCAAATGAAAATTTGCACATCCTAATAAATGCTAAATTACATTAGGAGATGGACTATATAAAAAAGGTTATCTTGTTAACAGTAGTGTTATTGTTGGCTATTCCTGCGGTAGCGGGTGCGCAGCATATTGTAAAACCTGGAGATACGATGGGGAAAATAGCAGTGCAATATGGCATGTCACTGGAACAAATTGAAGTATTGAATCCGCATATTGAAAATATCGACTGGATTTATCCTAACCAACATATCAATATTACAAGCAATCACTTGGCAGAAGATATTATCGGGTACGCGCGTAGTTTGCAGGGAATAACAGATTATGTTTAAGGAGGACAAAATGCCCCTTATGAAACGGATTGCAGCGGTTGGGCACAGCATGTATATCGTACATTTGGAATCGACCTCCCGCGTACAAGTACGCAGCAATCAAAGGTTGGGACACCGATCACATTCAGTCAAATTCAAAAGGGTGATTTGATGTTTTTCGGTGATAACGGAAAAATTACGCATGTTGGGATCTATATTGGTGACGGGCTATGGATTAGTAATTTGAATTCAAATAAGAATGTTGAGATTTTTGCCGTATGGGGAAGATGGAGTTATCCGAGGTTCTTATGGGCACAGCGTGTAATTTAAATTGTGAAAATGCCGACTGCTAGATGGTCGGCATTTCTATTCTTAAAGCGAACTTAAAATTTACCTGGTGGACTCAATCTTAAGAACCTTGTCTACAATTAATCGAATCATAATCATTAAAAAAATATAGATTGGAAGTGAATAGAAAGATTTCCACTCGTAAGGTTTGTAGATTTGCATTTTTATCGCAATAGGCTCAAGAATAAAAGCAAAACAAACAGCTATAACAATCGCAGAAATAATAAAATTTATCCATTGTCTTGCATATTGATATATAACCATAAAAATAATCGAAATCATCATATCAATACATATAATTCTTGGACCCCATGGCAATACCATATAAGGGTATTCCCAGAGCTGCAGTTCCCCTCCAAGTGTATCTAAAACAGTTACGATTAATAGCGAAATTGTACCGAATAGGAGGATGTTTTTTAGTCTAGTTTTATCAACGATTCTTACCCAAAGAATAATTAAGATAGTTAACGATACTATCATGAATAACCACTGAGGTGAAAAAACGACTTCACTACGCCAATGTTCCCACCTTAAAGAACTCACTGTTTTTTGTGCTTCTTGTATATTTGTTAGATTTGTATGTATCACGGTGAGCGTCTCACACCTTTTAAAATTGTTACATGGTATTGTTTACATACTTAGCACCTTCATACATTATGGTTTACAGTGACGGTTCTCAATAAGATCCCCAATATCAGACCGTAGATAAGATGGCCTACTAGCCACAACAAAAGTGCGGGAATATTTGTTATCTCTGGTGTTTGATCGGATAATGCAGTTGTGGGAAAAAACAGTAACCCAATGCAAATATTAAGCAACGTCGTTAATATGATGATTCGTCTTTGTATCCATCGCTGATAATTCATAAGCAGAAGTAAAGCGATGCTTATTATAATAGACACTGCAATATGAAACAAAAATTCAATTATCTCTGGAAAATGTATTTGCTTTAGAACAGGGATATAATCAATGTTTAAGAGCAACCTATACACTTTTTGACCTGTTATTAGTTCTATAGCTTTAAAGAAAAGGCCTAATGTAATGCCAGACAGGCTGCCCACGAAGAAACCATTTCTTACAGTTGTGATCATAGTTTAACTCCTCTCTTAGTTTATATAATACCAAATCATCGAACTTACTAATTAATCTATGCTTTAATTCGTATGTTTTAATATTTCCACATTATTTACAATAGATAAGGCATGATAATCGTGAGGAGGTGACAAGGTGCCTAATCCATTTGAAGCAGTTTGGAACTCACTAAAAACTGCTATAGATAGCACAGACGAACCGCATTCGCCATTACATGTAATTGAAGTAGGGGATTGTTGGAAGTATGTAACGATGGTTGAAGAATACATTCGTTATGAAGAAGTGGGATTGAATACAACCACGGATGATGAAGTAATAGAAATGTTAACAGATGCAGTTAAAACGTGTGAAGCACATGTGAACAGGTTAAGCCAATTCATGCGAAAAGAGGGCATTTCATTGCCAGATGTTACATCGGCAAAACCAGACTCCGTTCCCAATGAAGTTCCTTTGGGGGTGAAGTTAACTGATGATGAGATTACTAATGGTATTGCATTCAAATTAGTTACCTGTATACAGGCGTGTGCAAAGGGACAGGCTGATTCGGTGCGCACGGATGTCGGTTTAATGTGGCTTGAATTTTATTCGGAGTGGGTAACTTTCGGTACGACATTAAAAACACTGATGCGTAAACGAGGTTGGCTTAAAGTTCCGCCGTACTATTATCCGCCTGGTATTCCAAAACAGTAAAGCATAAAACCGACTCAAAGCACTAGGGTCGGTTTTTGCTAAATAATACTGATTTTGTACAAGGTAACATAAAGTCATTTCTTAGATTAGTTCATTTACTAAAGTCTTATGAAAATACATAACTCACTTTATCATAGTCCATTTTATCAAGATAAAACCGATGTGCATCCTCGCGTTGCAATCCTGAAGATAAAGAGACGATTTTATAGTCATGTGCTTTTGCCCACTAATGAACGTATTCTAACAGTTTCACCCCGTAACCTTTTGACCGTTCAGCCGGCAATGTAACTAGATCGCATACCCAGATAAAGTGACCATTATATAAGGTGATCATCGGGATGAAACCAGTAATTGCCACCATCTTGTTATGGTGGTAAAGAGCAACTAATTGATATCCTTCCTTATTTCTGGCTTCTGTAACTAAATGTAGATAGGATGCTTTATCAAGATTTGTGCGCAGATGTCTCATCACCACAAAACCAGCCAAAATTTCTGATTCGGTTACAAGCTTTTTAAAAAATAGATTTTCCATGAACAGAACTCTCCCTCACATCAATCACATTAAACTCGTTTGAAATGACAATGCTTTTTGTATTTCCTTTATCTCGGAGCTCTTGCCACTGACTAGAAGCGTGTCTCCATGATGTAGGGTCGTGTCACCATGTGGGATAATAACCTGACCATAACGGATAATGTGCAAAATAAGTGTCTCACCTAAAAACGGAAGTTCTGTTATTGGTGTTTGATCAAACTTGTTATGATTGACGAATACCTCTTTAATTGTCTTATTATGCCTTGAAATTAATTGTAGTAGACCAGGATTATCAACCAATACTTTTAACAGTGTTCTCGTCGAGTATAATGCGGAATAAACTGAAAATCCTTCTTCTACTAATTGTTTATGTAATACTTGGTCCTCCACTTTAATAATCACAGATTGTATTCCGTGACGCTTCGCATTTCGTCCCAAATTAATATTTATCATGTCAGATTCAGTTGCAATAATTGTTTTATCTGCCTCGAAGGCATTATTAGCATCTAGCTGCTCAATGGTTAATTGCTGCACCTGTATGTGTGGGAACGATTGATCATGCTGCTTTGGCTGTGGTTTTGTACTATATAAACGAACAATCATCTTTTCCTCCGTTAAATCTCGAGCTACTAATCTGGTCGCATCTGTAGAACCGATAATTGAAATTTCATGCTGCTTACTTGTAGATTTAGTTTCTGGAAAATATTTCGCAAATAGTATTGGTGATATTAAACAAGTAATAATGGATACGAGTATAATCGCACCATTCAATACATTATCAATTACACCAAGATCTAGAGCAATGGCTGCAGCCGCGATAACAAGACTAAGTTTGGAAGTTGTAAGTACACCAATGCTAAGTGTTTCTCTCCATGAGTACCATTTCTTCAAAATCAGTGTAGGAACAATTTTGGCAATGTACATGAATACTAGCAGTAAGGGCATAAGGAATAGTATTTTTGTATCAACGAACAGTTCCCAAATGTTTAAACGTACACCAACCATCACGAAAAATATCGGGATAAAAAAACCAAAACCAAAAGAGTCTAACTGGTGTACAAATTCTTTTTTTGGAGACAACAGCGAAACAATAACACCAGCTAAAAAGGCGCCTAATATATTTTCTGCACCGATTGATTCAGAAATGGCAACAAATAATAAAATAAGGGTAAATACCCCTCTTGTTCCTAGTTGCACTGTTCCTTTTAGCAGATTATCAAAGAACTTGAATTGAAAATAATTTTTAATAATGCGATAGGTTAGAAATACTGCTAGGAATAGAACGAGCAATAACATCACTCGCATTCCTTCTTGATCGCGGAACATCGCATATACCGTTAGTAAGATCATTGTAGAGAAATCAGCAATGACCGTGGTGAGTAATATAACCTGCCCTAGTACACCATCACTTAGGTTTTTTTCTTTTATTACAGGCACAACGATTCCAAGCGAGATGGTAGAAATGATCAGTGTCATTAAAAAGGGATCCTTAATCAAATCTAGAAATACAAGTATATAAGATAGACCAAAAGACACGATTAGTATCAGAGCAAAAATTATTAAGGACAAGATGATTGGTGTCGGCAGATTGTCTTGTTTCTGCTTCTTGTTAAAGGCGCTAAAATCAATCTCTAACCCACTAATAAACATAAGAAAAATAAACCCTAACAACGATAGTAATTCAAGTAAAGGCTCTTCTGTAATAAGATTAAGACCACTTTGTCCGATAATGAGTCCGGCAATAATTTCAGCAATTACAACCGGAACAAAGTTTAACTTAAACCGTTGTAGAATAATGGGAATGAAGAATGCAATTCCAACAACGAACATAAGTGATGTGAGTGATTGATGTTCCATATAAGCACCTTCTTTGAGTGAGTTTGTATTTTTGAGGAAAATGAATTTATATGTAAGCTTTCATTCCTTTTGATTATCCTAACTCATTTAATCATGTTTATATAGTAAAACGAACTAAGGATTTTGTTCTTATATTAATCAGATGCATATCGCCATTTACACTGACATTTAGTTAGGTTAGTCCATTACCAGACTATGTCTTTAGAGAATTATTGAAATCCACTCAAGATACTTATAAATTAATGAAGTATAAATTAGGAATATAAACAACTGATATCAGGAAAGCTATTGCTAGAAATCATACTTCTACCAAGTAGGTGGCCTAATTATGAACAACTACACCAATGACAACACAGCTAGACGGTATGTAGCACATGTCAGTGTGCTTGGCACGACACAAATTCATTTGAGAAACCCATACATTGTTGCTTGGTGGAGTGCTGCTTTCCCAGGCTTTGGCCACTTGCTTCTATCGAAATACCTTCGCGGGTTCGTATTATTCGTTTGGGAAGTATTAGTAAATATACAAGCAAATGTGAATCTGGCAATGGTTTATTCTTTTCAGGGCGAAATCGAAATGGCTAAGGCTGTATTAGATACAAGATGGTTATTAATTTACATACCTGTGTATCTTTTTGCGATTTGGGATAGCTATCGAACGACGGTTGATCTGAATAAGGTCTATTTACTTGCGGAACGGGAGGAACATCGCTTCAATTCGTTTAGTATTGGAGCATTGGAGATTAACTATCTTGATAAAAGAAATCCAATTCTTGCTGTCATTTGGTCATTGTTTGTTCCTGGCCTAGGCCAGCTGTATATCCATAGAATTGTAACAGCTTTTTTTGTAATTATATGGGTTGTAATGTTTTCTTACTTTTCCCATAGTCTGGAAGCACTTTCGCTTTTATTTCTAGGAGAATTAGAAGAAGCAACATCCGTTCTAAGGCCTGCATGGCTATTATTTTTCCCGTCTATTTATGGTTTCTCTGTCTATGACTCGTACTCGAACACGGTAGAAAATAATAAGCTTTTTGAAAAAGAGCAACGTCAGTTTCTACAAAAAAATTACCAAGCAAAAACCTTTGAAATACTAAATGGACAAAAAGTGAAGTGATATTATGCAACTGTTTTCGACTTTTGAAAATAATGCTTTTCTAGAAATAGTAATTGCAATGCTTGAGAAAAAAGGGATAAAGAAGGAACAAATATTTGCCGTACCCCTTGATAATAGAACGGAACAACGAAAAATTTTTGATACATTACATAGATCAGATGGGACTTCTTTAGTTGATGTTGGAATGGCTTTAGCTACTGCATTTGCTGTAATTGGTGCGAGCATAGGCTTTAAATTGGCGTGGGGACCAATCTATTGGGGTTTAATCGGAGCGATTGTTGGTTTCATAATCGGCTTTGCAATAAGAGTGTTTACAATTACAAGAAATAAAAAGAAATTACTGAAAGGTAAACATGGGGAAGTGATTTTAATTATTGAATGTGAAGACGTGGATGCGGAGTGGGTTGAAAATATTTTATGGGACCACTATGCACTAGGTGTAGCTAAGATTAAATGACAATTGGCCAAGCAGTTGGATCACACCATCTGAGCTGTTGTGTTATTGCAAAAGTATATAGTAATTATTAAATGCAATCGGCTTAGTTAATTCCATAATACTGATTTTAAGATATCTGTATAAGGTAATTATGAAATTGACTCGGCTAACAAATAAATAAAAACATTTACATAAAACTAGCAGGGATATCACTCATTATTGTCAAAGTAAAATAAAAGACAAGAGTTGACTTGAATGGAGTGATAAATCATGAAAGAAAAGTGGAAACAGGCTTACGGTTCGTATTCTATACCAGATGATATATATAAGCTCCATGATCTCGAAAATAGATTGCAAAATAATAAGTTATCATCGGCAATGATCTGTTTTCGACCGATTATCTTTGCGTATGCCTATGCCATTACACCACCGGATCTTATCCCTTTTGCGGATACAGGTGGAGATGGTATCCATTTTGGGTTCTTAACTGATTTTGGCCGTGTCAAAGATTTAACACAAGCACCAATTGTATGTGTTACCCCAACAAATGACCCACCAATTAGATATATCGCTCGTAATCTCAAGGGATTTTTGAATATGGCAGCGTCTGTACCTGATGTAGAAATGCTGGAAAGCTTTATGTTCCTTGATGACGCACAAATTCAAAAAGAGTGCGAGCTGGTAGAAAAAGACACGCCCCGTAAGTTATTAAAACAACGAGCAAAAATTACTAAGCAATTGATAGAGACCTTTCAGTTAGAGACTGTTTCCGTGCATACTTGTTTATCGGAAGCAAGACAAGAGCGGGAAGGAAAGATTGTGATTTCAACAACAGATGGTTTAGGAATTGTTGACGATCGAGAAAATGGTAAGCAATTTCGTTCTTATGAGTGGGACTATGCTAATCCATTTAGCGAGCAAGAAAAAGAACGGATGCAAGCGTTTCTGCAAGAAGCTAAGCTAGTGGAGAAGTTGGCGTTCATTCGTGATGCAAATATGCGCTATATTACAGCTCCAGGCTATGATGAAGTCGTATGGCAGTTGATGATCGACACGCTCAAAGAATTAGGACTTGAAGATGACGCGGCAAGACTACGTATTAGAGAGTAGAAGGAGAGGTTATCATGTACGAGCAAAAAACAAAAGAAAACGATGCTAGTGTAATAGAATTTATTGAAACGGTTGACAGTCCAAAAAAACGAGAAGACGCTTATAAGCTGTTAGACATTTTTACTGAAACGACGGGCTACCCTGCAAAAATGTGGGGGACCAGTATGATTGGTTTCGGATCTTATCATTATAAATATGATTCTGGCCATGAAGGAGATGCGATGCTGGTTGGGTTTTCACCTCGTAAAGCAAAGATAAGCTTGTATTTTGCAACAGGGGATGACAAGCGAGGAGAACTATTAGAAAAATTCGGCAAGCATACAACAGGGAAAGCGTGTGTGTACATAAATAAAGTAGCGGATATTGATGTAGAAGTGCTAAAGGCTCTCATTAACCAATCTGTAGCATTTTTACAAAAAACGTATCCCGACAAAGGAGAATAAAGTGATGAGCGGTGTGATGCAAACAAGAGATCATTTAGTGGAAGAGTTGGAGCTTGCAGTTCGAACAACAGAAACCCTAATAAAGCGTGTAAGCAAGGAAGAATGGGACTACCGACCGCAAGATAATATGCGTTCATTATTGGAGTTAGTTCATCATCTTGTTTCTGTTCCGGCTTCAGATTTAGCGATTTTACAGGAGAAAACGGAACAAGAAGTGGGTATTGTCGAGACTAGTGTGCAGGACATTGTCGATCCAGAAACGCTCGCAAATCAGTTGCGTACTAATTTTGAAAAGGCTCAAGCCTATTTTTTATCTCTAAGTGAAGACGATCTGTTACACAAGGAATCAAAAGCTTTTTACTTAGATCATGGGTCTGTGCAAATGAAGTGGTTAATCGAGATTGTTACGCACATGTTCCATCATCGCTCACAGCTGTATAACTATTTAAAACAGAATGGACACGATCTGCATTTCTTTATGCTGTATGTATAACAAGGAGGAACTATATTGAAAAAGATTATTCCACATGTAACGATTGCCAATTGTAAAGAAGCGATGGAATTTTACCAAACGATATTTGGCGGAGATATTAAAAATACCCAACTAGCGGACGGCATTGAGATGTTCAAAGGACATGAAGGCAAATACATACATGGAGAACTCAATATAAATGGTGCGTGCATCATTTATTTTAACGATGTATTTAATGGTGAAGTTAACAAAGGAAATAATATTCAGTTGACGCTACAATTAGAAAGTGAACAAGAATTAAATCAGATTTATGAAGCACTAATTAAAGATGGTCAAGTGAAAATGGAATTACAGGATACGTTCTGGAAATCAAAATATGCAGTCGTACGTGATAAATATGGATTGTCTTGGGCGTTAAATTTACCTTTATAGAAGAGTGGAGAGACAATGGCCATTGTCTCTCCTTTTAGTTAATTTTCTTCAGGATAATCACAAATTTCGATAATTGTTCCTTCTGTATCAGCAGGGTTCAAATAGATTAACCGCCGCCCGTGCTTGTTTGTTCGCAAGCTATCAGGTAAAGTACGAATCCCTTGCGCTTTAAATTCAGCTAATGCTGCTGTCAAATCGTCGACACGGTATGCGATGTGATGCACACCTTTTCCTTTTTGCTTGATAAACCGAGCAATTGGAGAAGTCGTATTGTTCGTAGGTGCTAGCAGTTCGATGCGATTACCGTTCACTTCAAGGATTGCTATTTCACTTTCCACACCCTTGGCCTCACTTCGATATCGATCAATGAAACTGCCTCCTAATATCGTTTCGTAAAAATGAATGCTGTCGTCTAAATTCCGAACCGCTATACCAATATGGTCCATTTGTTTATCCATGTTGTCGTGCCCCTTTAATTTTCTTTCTTCATCATAACGTATTGCTTGATAAACCTCTAAACTAACGAATCGCCAAAATGTTTTGCTGTCCATGATACAATGTAGGTATAGAAAAGATGATGTTAAGTTGTGCTTTTATGCATTTTTTGTTAATCTACTCATTATAACTAATTTCAGATTTTTCAAAATCATCCTTTTAGGAGCGATAATATGACTAAAATAAAGGTGCAAGATAAATGGAATCGGCCTCTACAGGACTTACGAATTTCCGTCATCGACCGTTGTAATTTCCGTTGCATCTATTGTATGCCGAAAGAGATCTTTGGTAAAGATTATGCTTTCCTGCCCAAAGATCAGCTGCTATCTTTTGATGAAATTGAAAGCTTAGTAAAGGTATTTGCGGAGTTAGGTGTGAACAAGATTCGTTTAACAGGTGGCGAGCCGTTGTTGCGAAGAAACTTAGCTGATTTAATCAAGCGAATTAATCAAATAGATGGTATAAACGATGTGGCGCTAACGACGAACGGTGTGCTGTTAGTTAGACAAGCGCAACAGCTAAAGGATGCAGGTTTAGACAGAATCAATGTTAGTCTTGATGCATTAGATGATACAGTGTTTAAAGCGATTAATGATAGTGGTGTAAGTAGCTCTGCTGTCATTAAAGGGATTGATGCTGCCGAGGAAGCAGGATTAACCGTGAAAATTAATATGGTAGTGGAAAAAGGCGTCAACGATAATCATGTGCTTGAAATGGCCAGTTATTTTAAAAAACGTGGGATTACGTTGCGGTTTATTGAATTTATGGACGTTGGAACTTCAAATGGTTGGGATTTTTCAAAAGTAGTAACGAAAAAGCAGTTATTTGAACAGCTTACAACAAAATTTGAATTAGAACCCGTTGATGCAGCCTATTTCGGCGAGGTGGCAAAACGGTACCGTTATAAAGGTACAAACACAGAAATTGGATTTATTACTTCTGTATCGGAATCGTTTTGTTCGAGCTGTACGAGAGCAAGGCTTGCTGCTGACGGCAAGTTTTACACGTGTTTGTTTGCGAGTGCAGGGTTTGATTTAAGAAAACTAGTTCGTGATGGTAAAAACCACGAACAATTATCAGAGGAAGTGCAAACAATTTGGGGCAATCGTGCCGATCGTTACTCTGATGAACGAACGGAAGAAACGGTGAAAAATAGAAAGAAAATCGAAATGTCGTATATTGGTGGATAAATAGATGTGAGAGAGGAAGATAAGCAGTGGATGACCGGTATTCACGCCAAACTTTATTTAAACCAATCGGATTACAAGGTCAGCAACTTCTCGCAGATAAGCATTTGCTAATTGTTGGTGCAGGGGCACTAGGCACTGCAAATGCTGAGGCATTGGTGCGTAGCGGTGTTGGTTATGTGACGATTGTTGATCGCGATTATGTAGAAGCTAGCAATCTGCAAAGGCAGCAACTATATACCGAGCAGGATGCGGTTGATCGTCTTCCGAAAGCTGTTGCAATCGAGCAGCGCCTAAAAGCAATTAATTCCACGGTTGATATTACAGGCATTGTTATTGATATAACGGCAGAGACATTAGTACCGCTTGTTCAGCAAGTGGATCTTATTATTGATGCGACCGATAATTTTGATGTGCGTCTCCTCATTAATGATGTTGCACAAAAGTATAACATTCCGTGGATTTATGGTTCATGTGTAGCGAGTACAGGGATGAGTTATACAATTATCCCTGGAAAAACCCCTTGCTTGCAATGCTTGTTAGGTGCAGCACCGATGTCTGGTGCAACGTGTGATACGGCCGGAATCATCACGCCCGTCGTACAAATGGTTGCTGCTCACCAAACCGCAGAAACATTGAAAATTTTATCCGGGAATCAAGATGTGTGCCGTGATACTTATGTAACGTTTGATCTGTGGAATAATAGCTATCTGACTTTTAATCCAACAGCTGCAAGAAAAAAAGATTGCCAGTCGTGCGGGCAATCGCCGACTTATCCAAGCTTGAAATATGACAGACAAACAAAAACAGAAGTGCTTTGTGGGCGAGATACCGTTCAGATCCGCGCGCAGCAACAAGTGTCTCTCGGTGCGCTTGCAGAAAAACTTGCTGTCGTAGGCGAAGTAAAGAAAAATCCCTATCTCGTCTCCGTTGAGCTGGATCAATACCGTGTTGTATTTTTTAAGGATGGACGTGCATTTGTGCATGGAACGAACAATATCGAGGAAGCGAAAACCGTTTATTATCGATTGAAAGGATAAGGAAGGAGGTGCAGTGATATGGTTGAGTCCAGAACACCAATTCTAGTAAATGAAGCAATCCAGCGTGTGATGCACTATGCTGCGGCTGGAAAAGTTGAATATGTACCAATCGAAGCGGCTCATGGTCGTTTTCTTGGTGAAGCGTTAATTGCTGATCATGATGTACCATTGTTTGACCGTTCTCCGTACGATGGCTATGCGGTAAAGGCCGAGGATACGAAGGGTGCTTCCGCAGAAACGCCGGTTGAGCTCGAAGTAGTAGCAGAGATTGGTGCAGGGCATGTGTATGATGGCGCTGTAGCGTCCATGCAAGCAGTTCGGATTATGACTGGTGCAGAAATACCCGTAGGTTGTGATGCTGTAATCATGCTTGAAGAAACAGAATCTACTAATCAAAACAAAACAGTGCTAGTTAAAAAGCAGTGCGGCCCCCGAGAAAACATTACCCCGCAAGGCGAAGATACTAAAGAGGGAACCGTGCTCGTGCAACAAGGCACACATATAACGCCTGGTATTATTGCGTTATTAGCTACCTTTGGTTATGTGCGAGTGCCTGTCACTGTTCGCCCTAAAGTTGGTATCATCTCTACCGGAACGGAATTACTTGAGATTAATGAAGCACTTGCACCTGGAAAGATACGCAATAGCAATGCATATATGTTACTTGCTCAAATTGAACGGGCTGGAGGTACGCCTGTTATGTTAGGTCAATTCGAGGATGATTTTGAACTTTGTTATCAAAAGGTGAAGCAAGCTTTAACAGAAGTTGATATCGTCCTAACGACTGGTGGGGTGTCTGTTGGCGACTATGATTATATGCCAGCGATTTACGAAAAGCTCGGTGCCAACGTGTTGTTTAATAAAATAGCGATGCGCCCAGGTAGTGTGACGACGGTTGCTGCACTTGAAGGTCAATTGTTGTTTGGATTATCAGGAAATCCAGGGGCTTGCTTTGTCGGATTCGAGTTGTTTGTACGACCAATCATTCGTGCTAACTTTTTCGTATCAGGTGTACATTTGCGTCGGATGAAAGCAGTGTTAACGTGTGATTTCGAAAAACCTAATCCGTTTTACCGGTTTGTACGCGGCCAGTTGAACAATCAGGGAGAAAAACTAACGGTGACCAATTCTGGTTTGGATAAAACGAGTGCTGTTTCTTCACTTGCTATGGCTGACGCGTTGATTGTGTTACCGGGTGGAGACCAAGGCTATCATTGTGGAGATGTTGTTGATGTACTTTTATTACATGACCAACGTGGAAGTATCGAGTTTGGAGGCGGAAACTAGTGTATGAAGTAATCGACCAACCAATTATTGTCGATGATGTGATAAAAAAAGTGGAGCGCCGGGAAGCTGGTGCGATTACGACATTTATCGGTACTGTGCGAGAGTGGACACATGGCAAGCGGACGGTTTATTTAGAATACCAAGCATACGTGCCGATGGCAGTAAAAATGCTTGCACAAATTGGTGACGAAATTACCGAGAAATGGCCAACAGCACAAACAGCGATTACCCATCGTATTGGCCGTCTTGATATTTCGGATATAGCGGTTGTGATTGCCGTTTCATCACCGCACAGAAAAGCGGCCTATGAAGCAAACGAGTATGCAATCGAACGGATTAAACAAATTGTGCCGATTTGGAAAAAGGAACACTGGGAAGACGGCGAAACGTGGATTGGCGATCAGCTCGAACAAACGTCATACCCACAAGGGAAACCAGAGGTAGGGGATGAGACGGAATGATTAAGATTTTATTATTTGCTCATTTACAAGAAGAAATCGGTCAAGCCTCGATTGAAATTGATCGAGCAGAGTTAACTGTAGCCGAATTAAAGCAGTGGGTAACGGAAGCATACACTGTGAGTAACTTAGATCAAGTAATGGTTGCGGTTAACGAAAATTATGCCAGCGACACCGATATTATTTCAACAGGAAGTACGGTTGCATTAATCCCACCAGTTAGTGGTGGATGATAAAGGAGAGACGCTTATGCTGAAAAATCATCGAAAACAAGCGGCTAGAACTGTTGCTTGTCATGTGATTACTGTAAGTGATACGCGAACGGAAGAAACCGACAAAAGTGGAAAGTTAATTCAGCAGCTGTTGGCGGATGCCGGTCACTCGACTGCTGCTTATGCGATCGTTACAGATGATGCCGAAGCGATTGAAGCAGAAATTGAGAAAGGCATTACTAATCCTCGAATTGACGCGATCATCTTAAATGGCGGAACCGGGATAGCGAAAAGAGATGTGACGATTGAAATTGTCCAAACGAAGCTTGATAAAGAAATGCCAGGGTTTGGTGAGATCTTTCGCTTTTTAAGCTATCGAGACGACATTGGAACGGCTGCAATTTTATCACGTGCCACCGCTGGCACAGCGAGAGCCACTGTTATATTTGCTGTCCCCGGTTCCACTGGTGCAGTTAGGCTGGCGATGGAGTCGTTAATCTTACCCGAAATTGGTCATGTTGTCGGAGAAGTGCGGAAGGATCTATAACCCTAGCACTCAAAGGTCCGTACGTTTAAAATCGCCGCTTTTTCCACCTGTTTTTTCTATTAAATAAGTTTGTCCAATCACCATCCCTTTATCAACAGCTTTACACATATCGTAAACTGTTAAGGCGGTAACAGAAGCGGCAGTTAAAGCTTCCATTTCTACTCCTGTACTGCCCTTTGTTTTCACGAAAACAGTAATGAGCAGGCGATAGGAATCATGATTTTGCTCCCAGTCAAATTGAATGTCGATCCCACTGAGCGGCAATGGATGACACATCGGGATGATCGTTGACGTTTGTTTAGCAGCCATAATCCCCGCTACTTGGGCAACGGATAACACGTCACCTTTTTTAAATTGATGATTGGTTATTTTTTCATAGATTTCTGGATTTACATAGATGCTAGAACGAGCCGTTGCTTGACGGTTCGTTATTTGTTTATCCGTAATATCGACCATCTTGGCGCGGCCTTGTTCGTTAAAATGAGAGAATTCAGGTGCCAATAGTTTTCTCCTCCAATTGGGTGTGGAAAGTTTTTCTCATTATAGCAAAAACTGCTGGAACATGCCTTATGCTATAATCGTTTTATTTAAAGTGGAAAGGTTCTGTTTGTATGAAAAAGCGCTTGTTATGTAGTGGGTTACTTATAATAGTGTGGTTAACTGGTTGTGCACTATCAGAATCTGAGCAACCTTTAGAAGTTACCGTGTCTGCAGCCGCTAGTATGACCGATGCAATGACCGAAATTGTAGACCTATTTGAAAATGAACATCCTGAGATTAAGATTTTGTTAAATATCGGATCTTCTGGTGCACTACAACAGCAGATTTTACAAGGTGCACCGGTAGATGTGTATGTGTCAGCGGCTGAAGATAAGTTTGAACGCTTAGTTTTGGAGGGGATGATTGACGATACACATGCAACGAATTTGTTAGGAAATTCACTAGTTTTAATTCAACCTAAAGAAGCTGATCAAAAACTAACTTCTTTTGAAGACTTGGATTCAAGCGATATTAGCAAACTGGCAATTGGTACGCCAGAGACCGTACCTGCTGGAAAATATGCCAAGGAAACACTGATTTCAGGTGGTATATATGACCGATTACAACAGCAAGGGAAATTAGTTTTCGCAAAGGATGTGCGTGCGGTGCTCACTTATGTAGAAACAGGAAACGTTGATGCTGGTATCGTCTATCATACCGATGCATTAACATCTGAAAATATTAAAATTGTTGCTTTTGCGGAGGAGCGGAATCATACGCCAATTGTCTATCCTGTAGGTGTTATTAATGGTGGGACACATCATGACCAGGCGGTGGATTTTTATCAATTTTTGAAGGGTGAACAAGCGATGTCTATTTTTGAGCAATATGGATTTGTTTCCATGGTGGAACAATGATTTTCTCAGAAATGTTTTGGCAGCCAATTGCGCTGTCACTAAAGGTTGCAGTTGTCGCTGTTATCGTTGTACTTGTGATTGGTGTGTGTACGGCGTGGTTGATGACGAGAAAATCGTTTAAAGGACATAGCGTGATTGAAACGGTGCTGTTACTTCCAATTGTTCTGCCACCAACAGTAGTGGGGTTTTTACTCGTCGTCGCTTTTGGTCAACAAGGGTTTATCGGTCAACTGATTCAAGCAATTTTTCAGCAGTCGCTTTTGTTTACCGTCGCAGCAGCGATGCTAGCTGCTGCAATCGTTGCTTTTCCACTAATGTATCAATCCGTAAAGCTTGGTTTTCAAGCAGTGGACAAGGACATAGAGGATGCAGCGCGCGTGGATGGGGCAGGAGAACTTGCCGTATTCGGTTACATAACATTACCGATCAGTCGCAAAGCAGTGCTTGCTGGGGTGGTGCTCAGTTTTGCTAGAGCAATCGGAGAATTTGGAGCAACATTAATGTTCGCTGGCAACATTCCAGGTAAAACGCAGACAATATCAACAGCAATTTATGTTGCGATGGAAACAAATCAAATGGAATTAGCGTGGGCGTGGGTGATTGGAATTATATTATTGTCGTTTACAATGCTATTTTTGATTAGGCGGTTTGCAGATTAGTTTGTGTGGATGCTTATAGGTGCGGTGACAGCTTGGTCGATGGGGAATTGCACCATGTTTTGGTGTAATTGCACTACATGGGCGAGGGATTGCACCACACCGTTGGACAATTGCACCATAAAACACGATAATTGCACCACACCACAGCGTAATTGCACCAAACGACTTCAATCGCCGAAAACATCCCCAATTCAAACTGTAAATTCACTGTAAATTCATTCGACATGATACGAGGGCGCCTTATTGCTCGGCGCCACTCATTTGTTGTTCCTGCTGATCATCAGTAATCATACGGCCAACTACGTCTGTTACTGGACAGTAGCGGACGATCCCTTCTGCAACCTTCGCAGCCCCCATAATAGCAAGCATTAACGAGCCATTATGCTTTGGATGTCTCACCATCCTTGCTGTCGCTATGCTTAAACAAGTCAGTCCACATGTGATGCGAACGAGTGCATTTAAAATTCCGATATTTTGTCGAATCAATTTGTCACCTTCTCTCACAACTTTAATGCGCTGTACGTTATGATATGGTACGATAGAAAAAACTAGAAAAAGAGGCGAATGGTAATGAGTGAACAATACTATCGTTGGAGAAACCGAGATATTAGAAAGCAGGTTGCTGTACTAGATGGCGACACCTCACCATCAGTATTACTTAAAAACGCTCTCTATTTAAATGTATTTCTAAAACAATGGATTAAAGCAAATATTTGGATTTATCAAGACCGAATTGTTTATGTTGGAGACCAGCTTCCAGCTAATCAATCCGACATGGAAATCGTAGATTGCTCGAATCGGTATGTTGTACCTGGTTATATTGAACCGCATGCTCATCCGTTTCAGTTATATAATCCCCATCAATTTGCTGAATATGCATCACAGACGGGCACAACGACATTGGTCAATGATAATTTAATTTGGCTCTATTTACTGGAACAAAAGAAAGCGTTCTCATTAATCGATGATTTTATGGGAATGCCGGTATCTATGTATTGGTGGTGTCGATTTGATTCACAAACCCTTTTACAGGATGAAAGAGAATTATTTAGGAATTCGAAGGTATTAGAGTGGTTAAACCATCGTGCAGTAATTCAAGGCGGCGAGTTGACATCGTGGCCACAAGTAATTGCTGATGATGATCGTATCCTTTACTGGATGCAAGAAGCGAAGCGACTAGGAAAACCAATTGAAGGTCATTTTCCTGGAGCTTCGGAAAAGACGTTAACTAAATTAAAATTACTTGGAGCAAGCGCAGATCATGAGGCGATGACAGGTAAAGAGGTCATCGATCGTGTCCGTTTAGGCTATCAAGTATCGCTTAGATATTCTTCCATTCGTCCAGATCTTCCAACCATCTTTAAGGAGATTCATGAAGAAGGGCTAAATCATTACGAGATGTTTGGGATGACGACTGACGGCTCAACACCGGCTTTTTATGAGCAAGGTGTTATTAATCAATGCATCCAAGTTGCGATTGAGCAGGGTGTCCCTGTCGAAGAAGCATATTTAATGGCAAGCTATTATGCTGCTAAACATTTTAATATGCAGGATCGATTAGGTAGTATTGCCCCTGGCCGAGTTGCGCACATTAACATACTAGAGGCAAAAGAAAAGCCGAACCCAATTTCCGTACTTGCAAAAGGAAAATGGATGAAGAAAGACGGTAAATTGGTATCTTCAGGATTCGAAATCGATTGGGATCATTATGGAATTAAACCATTAACTATGGATTGGGAAATAGAAGAAAATGATTTACAGTTCTCACTACCAATTGGATTGGAAATGGTCAATGATGTGATTTTGAAACCATATCCAATTCGAATTGATGCAATGGTAAACCGTATACACGACCATCTTCCTGAGTCTTTCCTCGTGCTGATGGACCGTTATGGAAAATGGCATGTAAATACTTTAATAAAAGGATTTACGAAATCATTAGGTGGATTAGTGAGCTCTTACACAACGACCGGAGATATTGTGTTAATTGGTAAGTGTAAGCAGGATATGATGCTAGCTTGGAAACGGATGAAGGAGATTGGTGGGGGTATTGTTCTGGTTCATAACGAGGAAATTATTTATGAACTTCCATTAACACTTGGCGGTATGATGTTTGATGGGGATATTGAGAAATTAATTGAAAAAGATAAAGAATTAAAAGCAATATTAAAGGAACAAGGTTACCAATATGATGATCCCGCGTATAACTTGTTATTCCTAACTTCAATACATTTACCTTACATTCGTATCACACCGAGTGGTATCGTTGATGTAAAGAAAAAGGAGATTCTATTTCCTGCTATCATGCGGTAAGTCTGCTATAATGAAAAAATGGAAAATCAGATAATTAAAACTTAAGGTTGTTTTCAAAAAGTTTGTTGTTATTAGATAAATCAGCTAAACTCCGACGTAACGTAGTGTACGTGATTTCCGCTCCAGGCAGTCGCTTTTCGCTAGTTTAAAGCGTTTTTCTTTAAACAGGCACGGCTTCAGCTAACTCAGAAGCAAATGTTTTCGGTGGGACGAGTAATCGAAGTCCCAAAGTGCGCTTCTGAGTGGATCTTCAGCTCGCGCTTTTCCCGCTGGAGTCGACTGCCTGGAGCTCCAATCACCCGACGTAAAGATCAATCCCGTTAGCAGCGAAGTGCATTTCCGGAGCGGGCTAGCACTCTCAAACTACGACGGATATTGTTTCAACTTCGACGTGACAATATACTTTACGAAAACAGCCAAACTTAAAAAAGGTGCGTGAAAAGTTTTGAAGAAACAGTGGTCGTCTATTATCCTAATGATCTTTTTATTATTACTAGTTGCAGCATGTTCAAATGATGATCAAGCAAGCGAATCTAATTCAAATGAAAATGAAGTACAAGTACCAGAAATCGAAGAACCTGAAGAAGTTGAAGAGCCAGAACCTGAACCAGAGGAGCCTGAATTTGAAAACATCCATCCATTAACGGGAATCCCAACTAATGATAGTGTTGATAATCGGACGATTGGTGTTATGATTAACAACCATCCGAAAGCAAGACCGCAATCAGGATTAACAAAAGCAGATGTGGTGTTTGAGATTTTATCTGAGTATAATATCACTAGGTTTTTAGCATTATTTCAAAGTGAACAGCCTGAGGTAGTTGGACCTGTTCGTAGTGCTCGTCCCTATTATTGGAATTTAGCAGACAGCTTTAATGCGTTGTACATTTATCATGGTGCTGCAACGCAATTTGAAAACAAGTTGAGAGCTGGTATCGTCGATAATCTGAATGGTGCTTATTATGATAATGACAAGCATTTATTTAAACGAGAGGATTTTCGTGTAGCACCACACAATTCATATTTACTATTAGGTGCTGCTTATGAGGTTGCGGAAGAGAATGGTCTAGAGGTAACTTATGATCACAAAGCATTATCGTTTTTATCTGAAGAAGAAGTGACCGCGATTAGTGGGGATCCCGCCACGGAGATAAGTTACTCTTATACTTCAACACCAACTAGGTATACGTACGATACTAGTACAGAAAAGTATTCTCGATTTAATGGTGATATGCAGACGGTTGAATTAGACACAGAAGAGCCGGTACAGTTAGACAATCTATTTATTTTAGAAACTCATCATGAGGTCGTTGATAGTTCTGGCCGCCGTGAGATTGATTTCGAATCTGGTGGAGATGCCTACTTATTCCAAAAAGGGAAAATGCAAGAAGTGCAATGGAAAAATGTAGATGGTAAGATTTTGCCTTATGATGGCGACACTCCAGTTGGTTTGGTTCCTGGGAAAACATGGATTAATGTAATTCCGAACAATCCAGGTTTGGAAGCTGTTACAATCAAGTAAGCAATTAGTCGAAGAGGTGAAGCAAGCATGCAAATTGATAAATTGCGAGGCGAGCATTTAGATCAACTATTTGAAGCGATTTTATCATTAGAAAATGTAGAGGAATGCTATCGTTTCTTTGATGATATTGCGACAATTAGTGAGATACAATCGCTCACGCAGCGGTTACAAGTGGCTAAGATGCTTAGAGAAGGGTACACATATAATACAATTGTGAAAGAATCCAGTGCTTCGACTACGACAATCTCGAGGGTGAAGCGCTGCCTAGACTATGGAAATGATGGCTATCAAATGGTCTTAGACCGCACTCAAACAAAAGAAAAAGATCAGGAGTAGTGCGGTCTTACAGCAGAGAAAGGGGGCAGGTAACTATGGTTCGCTTTGGCGTCATAGGTACAAATTGGATTACCGAGCGGTTTATTGATGGAGCGAAGCAGGTCGATGATTTTTCATTAACAGCTGTCTATTCTAGAACGAAGGATAAAGCAGAAGCATTTGCTGCTAAATATGATGTAGGTCAGACTTATACCGATCTGGATGAATTCGCACAGTCGGACATAGTTGATGCGGTATATGTTGCTAGTCCAAATTCCTTGCATGCGGAACAAGCAATACGATGTATGCAGCATGGCAAGCATGTAATTGTCGAAAAGGCAATGGCATCGAATAGTAAAGAAGTAGCAGCGATGATCAAGGCTGCTAAGGAAAATAATGTGTTATTAATGGAAGCACTAAAAACAACACATATGCCCAATTTTGAAGTGATTAAAAATAACTTACATAAGATTGGTACAATTAGACGATACTTTGCGAGCTATTGCCAATATTCTACCCGTTATGACAAACTAAAGGATGGCACAGTGTTAAATGCGTTTGATCCTAAATTTTCAAACGGATCTTTAATGGATATTGGTATATATTGTGTTTATCCGATGATTGCGTTGTTTGGTAAACCGAATAAGTGGCAAGCTAACGCACATATGCTGTATTCGGGTGTAGATGGGCAAGGTAGTATCCTCTTTGATTATGATCAAATAAACGGTATGGTCATGTACTCCAAGATTTCTAATTCATTTGTGCCATCAGAAATTCAAGGAGAAAAAGGCAGCATTATTATTGATAATATTCAGTCACTTTCTAAGGTGGAAATCAGATATAATGATGGTACTATTGAAGATATTGCTGAGCCACAAGTAGAAAATACGATGTTTTATGAAGCAAAAGCATTTATAACATTGATTAAAGAAAATAAAAAACAATCGGACATAAATACGTTTGCAGTTTCATTACAAACAGCTGAAGTGTTAGAGGAAGCTAGAAAGCAATTCGGTCTTGTGTTTCCAGCTGATAAAGCTTAAAAATGAGTGAAGCTCTTCTTGTATAGGAGAGCTTCATTTATTTTTGTAGCGTTGTGTTTTTCCTGAATTATTGATTTGTTTTTTGTTATAATGAAAAGATGGATATTACTATTAATTTTTATAGAAAAGAAAGTATAAAATTTGTGCATGTATCTAGCTCCGAGCGCTAGAAACGTAGCGAGGTCACGAATCGCCTTAAGATAGTCATCATCGATTCACGTTTTATGGAAGGTCGACTAAAAGCGGACTTCTCATTCAACGTCGACATACCCCTACGCGGGGCATGATTCTTTTATCTTAGTCTATTCGCTCCAGTCGCTATGTTTCTAAGCGGGCGCTCTGCGCTTTTTTTAACATAGATGATGCGGGCATGGCTATATATGGAGGTTTTCAATTTTGTATGATTTGAGTTCATGGAAACATGTATTTAAACTCGATCCGGCAAAGGAAATTTCGGATCAGGATTTAGAAAAAATTTGTGAATCAGGTACAGATGCGGTCATCGTCGGCGGTACAGACAATATTACATTAGATAATGTCCTCGATTTGATGAGTCGCGTGCGACGTTATACGGTACCTTGTTCGTTAGAGGTCTCCAACTTGCGCGCACTTACACCAGGATTTGATTTTTATCATGTACCAATGGTGTTTAATAGTTCTGACAAAAAGTGGATCACAGGTATCCAGCATCAAGCGATTAAAGATTATGGTAATGTGATGGACTGGGATGAAATCTTTGTTGAAGGCTATTGCATTATGAACGAACAAGCGAAGGCGTACAAGCTAGCTGACTGTTTTATGCCTGATGAAGAAGATGTGATTGCTTTTGCACGAATGGCAGAGAACATGTTTAGGTTGCCAATTTTTTACTTAGAATACAGTGGAATCTACGGCGATCTAGGGCTTGTCCAAAAAGTAAAAAAACAATTAACTGACACGAAACTTTTTTATGGTGGCGGAATTAGTTCTCCAGAGCAGGCAAAGGAAATTAGTCAGATTGCCGATGTTGTTGTTGTCGGCAATGTTATTTATGAAAATATTAAGCAAGCGCTGAAAACAGTGGAAGCGGTGAAAGGAAAAAAATAAAGGGTGGTGTCTCTTTTGAGCCAGACGATTGAAGGCTTACTAAAAGGGTTAAATGAACAACAAAGAAAAGCGGTCCAGCATACAGACGGACCACTATTGATTATGGCAGGAGCAGGTAGTGGCAAAACACGTGTGCTAACACATCGAATTGCCTACCTATTAAATGAAAAAGATGTATCACCGAGAAGTATTTTAGCGATTACGTTTACGAATAAAGCGGCGCGTGAAATGAAGGATCGTGTTCATCGTCTCGTAGGTGCCGAGTCAGCACAAATCTGGGTATCTACCTTCCACTCGATGTGTGTACGAATACTAAGGCGTGAGATTGATCGGATAGGTATTAGCAGTAACTTCACGATATTAGATGGTGGAGACCAACTGACTGCGGTTAAACAAGTCGTTAAAGAGCTGAATATTGATCCAAAGAAATATGATCCTAGGGCAATGCTTAACGCGATTAGTTCAGCTAAAAATGAACTAGTTACTCATGAGGAATTCACCAAAAAGGCGGGCGATTTCTACCAGCAGCAGGTTGCTAAAGTATATGAGCGTTACCAAAAAAAGCTACGGAAGAACCAATCCCTCGATTTTGATGATTTGATTATGCAGACAATTGTCTTATTTCAACGAGTGCCAGAGGTGTTGGAATACTATCAACGCCGGTTCCATTACATTCATGTTGATGAGTATCAGGATACAAACCGCGCACAATATACACTCGTAAAGCAGTTAGCGAACAGATTCCAAAATCTTTGCGTAGTTGGTGATTCTGACCAGTCAATTTACGCTTGGCGAGGTGCGGATATAGGAAATATTCTTTCATTCGAAAAGGATTACCCTAGTGCGTCTGTCGTTTTATTAGAGCAAAATTATCGATCAACCAAATCGATTTTAAATGCAGCAAATAAGGTGATTGAGCGGAACCCATCACGTAAGCCAAAGAAGCTATGGACAGATAATGAAGATGGTCAGAAAATTACTTATTACCAAGCGGCGACCGAGCAAGAAGAAGGGTTGTTTATTGCCGAACGAATAAAAGAGTTACATCTATCGAAGGATTTACATTATCAGGATATGGCGATTCTTTACCGAACGAATGCCCAATCACGTGCCATCGAGGAAACATTCATGAAGGCGAATATCCCGTACCAAATGGTCGGCGGTACAAAATTCTATGATCGAAAAGAAATTAAGGATATGCTCGCTTATTTGCGGTTAATTTGTAACCCGAATGATGATTTAAGCTTTGTTCGTGTCGTTAATGAACCGAAGCGTGGTGTTGGGAAAACGTCGGTGGAGAAGCTGCAGGCATTTGCTGCTGAACATGATATTTCTTTATATCAAGCCGTACAGGAAGTGGATTTTACAGGAGTAAGTGCAAAGGCTGCCAATGAACTTGCTAAGTTCGGGGCAATGATTCGTGACTGGACAAAACAACAAGAGTTTTTAACTGCAACAGATTTGGTTGAAGAAGTACTGAAACGGACAGGATATGAAGAGATGTTATTGAATGAACGGAGCATCGAAGCAGCCAGTCGTTTAGAAAACTTAGAAGAATTTAAAACAGTTACAAACCACTTTGAAAAAACTGCGGAAGAAGACAAATCTTTAATTGCTTTCTTAACAGACCTTGCTTTAATTTCTGACCTTGACCGTATGGATGACGATGAAGAAGCAAATGACAAAGTAACAATGATGACCTTGCATGCAGCAAAAGGACTTGAATTTCCGATCGTGTTCTTAATTGGTATGGAAGAAAATGTATTCCCGCACAGTCGTTCCTTAATGGAAGAAGCAGAAATGGAAGAAGAAAGACGACTTGCTTATGTAGGTATTACAAGGGCGGAACGGCAGTTATTTTTAACACATGCGCAAATGCGTACCTTGTATGGTCGTACCAACATGAACCCTGTTAGCCGCTTTATTCAAGAGATTCCGGATGAATTGTTAGATGGAATTGAAGTGGCGAGTAAAGCGAGACATCCGTTCCATGGAGCGATTGCTCGTCAGGGACAGAACCCGACCGCAACCGATCAACCGAAACGCGCGCCGAGGAAAGTAATGCAGCAGAAAACAACTGGTGGCGAATCAATTGGTTGGCAACCGGGAGATAAGGCGAATCATAAAAAATGGGGGCAAGGAACAGTAGTGAAAGTGAGTGGGGATGGAGATGCCATGGAACTTGATATTGCTTTTCCTGCACCAACAGGTATCAAGCGATTGCTCGCTAAATTTGCTCCGATCACAAAAGACTAAATTGAGGTGTTTGGAATGGACCGTGCACAAGCAAACAAAGAAATCGAACAACTTCGTACGGAGATCAATCAATATAATTATGAATATCACGTACTTGATAGTCCTAGTGTTTCCGATAGCGAGTATGATAAAAAAATTCAGCGACTGATTGAATTGGAGTCGATGTATCCTGACTTGCTTACACCCGATTCTCCATCACAACGAGTCGGTGGAGAGCCGTTAGATGCGTTTCGTAAAGTACAGCACACCATACCAATGTTAAGCTTAGGAAATGCATTTAATGAAGAGGACCTGCGTGATTTTGACCGTCGTGTACGAGAAGGCTTGAATGAAGAAGTTTCCTACGTGTGTGAGCTTAAAATTGATGGACTCGCAGTTTCCCTTCGTTATGAAGATGGTTTATTTACGCAAGGAGCAACCCGTGGCGATGGGACGGAAGGGGAAGAAATTACAAGCAATTTAAAGACGATTCGTAGTATTCCGTTACGAATTGATTTAGACGATGCAATTGAGGTGCGTGGTGAGGCATTTATGCCGAAAAAATCATTTCTAGCATTGAATGAGAAAAAAGACGCAAATGGGGAAGAGCCATTTGCCAATCCACGTAATGCAGCGGCAGGATCGCTTAGACAGCTTGACTCGAAAATTGCGGCAGCACGTAACCTTGATATTTTCTTATACAGTGTTGGACAATGGGAGGATGGAACACTTTCCTCTCACAGTGAACGGTTGGATTATTTAAAAACACTTGGATTTAAAACAAATCCAGAGTGGAAAAAATGCCAAACAATCGAAGAAGTGATTGCTTATGTTCAAGGATGGGTGGAAAATCGTCCAAATTTGAGCTATGAAATTGATGGGATTGTAATTAAAGTAGATAATTTAGAGCAACAGGAGAGGCTTGGATTTACCGCGAAAAATCCGCGTTGGGCAATCGCTTATAAATTTCCAGCAGAAGAGGCAATTACCAAGCTGATTGATATTGAACTGAGTGTAGGCCGAACAGGGGTAGTCACACCTACTGCAATTTTAGAGCCTGTAAAAGTAGCGGGCACGACTGTACAACGCGCATCCTTGCATAACGAAGATCTGATTCGTGAAAAGGATATTCGGATTGGTGATACCGTCGTTATTAAAAAAGCAGGTGATATCATTCCCGAAGTTGTTCGTGTCGTGAAGGATAAACGTAGTGAAGAGCAGCAACTGTTTCATATGCCGAAGAAGTGTCCAGCTTGTGACAGTGAATTAGTACGCTTAGAAGAGGAAGTTGCTCTTCGTTGTATTAACCCAAGCTGTCCCGCTCAATTAATTGAGGGACTGATTCACTTTGTTTCTAGAAATGCCATGAACATCGACGGCTTAGGGGAAAAAGTTGTGATCCAGCTGTTTGAAGAAAAGCTAGTCCATGACATTGCTGATTTATATAAGCTAGAAAAGGAAGATTTATTAGAGCTAGAGCGAATGGGTGAAAAATCAGTAACCAATCTGTTAGAAGCGATTGAAGCTTCGAAACAAAATTCGCTGGAGCGTTTGTTATTTGGTCTTGGTATTCGATTTGTTGGTGCCAAGGCAGCACGTACATTAGCTGAACATTTCCTATCGATCGAGCAGCTTGTTTCTGCAAATTTTGAAGAATTGATCGAGATTAATGAAATTGGCGATAAGATGGCCGATTCAATCGCGCGCTATTTCGATGAACCACAAGCGAAGGCACTAATACAGGAGTTACAGCAACTAGGACTCAATATGGAGTACAAAGGACTGCGCAAAACTGATCAGCCAGAAGACTCTGTATTTAAGGATAAAACGATCGTATTAACAGGAAAATTAGAAATATTTGCCCGTGAAGAAGCAAAACAGCAAATCGAAGCACTAGGAGGAAAAATAACCGGTAGCGTTAGTAAAAAGACAGATTTACTTATTGCCGGTGCAGATGCAGGCTCAAAGCTTTCTAAAGCGGAACAATTGGGTGTGGAAATCTGGGATGAAGAGCAACTAAGACAAGCCTTGGATAATTAGGGAGTGAGAAGAATGAAAAGGTTTATGCTATTGATAGTCATGCTAATACTCACAACGAGCTGTGCCCCATCGTTTAACAGCCAAGAAGGTGTAATCGAGGAGAATCAGGATGAATCAGGTCAAGAAACAGCGATTATTCCGAGCTACAATATCGCAGAGGATAATTACAAGGTGATGATCCCTTATAAAATTGGTAAAGCACGTGGTGTAATAACAAACCAAGTTGCAAATCGTGTTGACATTGATGAGCTAGAGGAAGGATTACGTCGTCATTCCAAACAAGTTTATGATCCTGACACATATTTTTTCCAAGAAGGCCAATACATTACGGATAGCATTGTGTATGAATGGTTGGAGCGTTTCTCAGAGACAGAAGCAAGTAGGTCAAATCCTGAAGGTTTAAACCCTGCAATTGAAGATGAATCTGATGAGGATCAGCAACGGGCAAATCCAAAATACTTATCTCACATTCTAGAGCAGAACTATATTGTTAAAACAGAAGGTGATTTTGTTGAATTAGGTGGTATATCAATTGGAATTGCTTTGAAATCAGTATACACCTTTCAGACAGAAGACTTTGGTGCCTCATATTATGAGGATATACCAATGGAGGATTTGATTTCAGAAGGAAAACAAATTGCACAACAGGTATTGAGTCGTGTCCGCCAAATTGAAGGATTAGAGGAAGTTCCAGTGTTACTCAGTTTGTTCCGGGAAGAGGCACAAAACTCGCTCGTTCCAGGTAATTTCATAGCAAAAACATTTGTAGAGGAAGGTAATAGTACAATTGGTGCATGGGAAAATATTAATGAAGAACATATTTTATTTCCTTCTAGTGAAGCAAATGAAAAATATCCTGAGATGTCAGATAATCTAGGGTATTTTGAACAAGATATTGCCGAATATTTTCCAAACTATGTTAGTGTAATTGGTAAGGGCTTTTATATAGAAGATGAACTACAGAAGCTTACAATTGAAATTCCAGTATCTTTTAATGGAAACGGGGAGATTATTGGTTTTAATCAATATATTTATGGATTAGTAACAGAAGGATTTCAAAATAATTATGATTTAGAAATTAATGTGACATCAAATGGTCGACAAGAAAGCTTAATAACTAGAAATGCAGGGGAAGATGATCTCGCGGTGCATATATATCATTAAAAACATGCATAGTTAGATGATTACCTTAGATGATGGTGAGGGAGAACCTTTTACTAAGTCTAGTTACATGTAAATGTTGTTCCGTTACGATGGAACCAAGGTGGACCGTTTATGGAAATAGGTTTTTTTATCAAATTAAATCGCATCAAACAAAATATTACTCAAGGTGAATTGGCAGAAGGGATCGTGTCAGAGTCCTATTTGTCTAAGATTGAGAACCAAAAGACTGAAGCAAGTAAAGAATTACTAGAGTTATTATGTGCCCGATTAGGGGTAATAATGCACTATGATGATGATTTTAAAACTAGAGAAAAGTGTAAGAAATGGTTTAGTCTACTTTGTGAAGGCAATGACACGGAAGAAATTACTTTGTTATACCAAGAACTTCAAGCAATTATGGATAATCATTTTTCCGATATCCATACACTATTTGAGCTTCATAAGATTAGGTATTTTACGTTGATCGATGAGGGTGACCTTGCATTAGAACAGCTTAAAAAGTTAAAAGAGGTAGTGACTACCTTTGACGTTGAGAAGCAATATTACTGGTATAAATTCAAAGGGAATTTTCATGTTAAAATAACGGAAAACTTTATACAAGCATTAGAGTATTTCAAGATAGCTCACAGTAAAGTCAATCAGTTTTTAATACAAGAACAGGATATTGCTGATTTGAAATATTATATGTCCCTTACTTATGGCAAGCTTCGTTTTAGCAATGACTCTATTGATTATGCAAAGGAAGCACTGGAAATATTTCAACAGCACTACAATTATAATCGCTGTGCTAAAACGCACATTTTGATAGGGATCGCCTATCGAAGAATTAAAAAAAATGACAAAGCGATTGAAAACTATGATCTTGCATTAAGGCTAGCCCAAGCCCACGGATACTTGTCACTTATTCAATTGACAAATCTTAATTTAGGGCATTTATATGAGACCAAAGGTAATAATGAAAAATCTTTTTACTTTTATAATGAAGTGGTGAAGGATCCAAATTCACGTTTCCAAGCACGTTTAAAAGCGATTATTAGTTTAACTAGACTTTACTATCTAGATAACAAGACGACTGCAGCTATCAACCTAGTTACCCAAGGCAAAGATCTCCTTGCAAAAGAGAATAGCCAGCAATTACTGTATATTGAAAAATCACTAGCGTTTTACGATGCTTTACTTCAATCGGACAATGACAGCTTTGCAAAAATAGCGAATGATGAATTATTACCACTTTTAAAAAAACAACAGGATTATGCGAATATCGTTAATTACGCAACAATGGCAGGGAATCACTTTGAAAGCATGAAAAAGTATAAATTAGCAGCGCAATATTATAAGCTAGTAAATAACGCATACGCGCAACTGATAAAAATATAACTGATTAATAGCAAAAGTTGCCAATGAACGATTAATTTTGCTATTATCATAAGTATTGTTAGTATCGTAAAAAATAAGCGGAGGTGACTGGAAATGGCAGAGATTTCTAAGGAACAGGTGAAGCACGTTGCCCACTTGGCAAGGCTTGCAATTTCTGATGAAGAAGTAGAAACAATGACAAAACAGCTTGGTGACATTATAAAATATGCAGAGCTGTTAAACGAATTAGATACAGAAAACGTAGAACCAACAACACACGTATTAGATTTAAAAAATGTTATGCGTAAAGATGAGGCAAGAAAGTGGATTAATAGAGAAGATGCATTGAAAAACGCACCAGATCAGAAAAATGGACAGTTCCGCGTCCCATCAATATTGGAATAGGAGGGAAATTGCATATGAGTTTATTTGACCATACCTTAAAAGAACTACAAGGGAAATTACATAAGAAAGAAATTAATGTTACTGATTTAGTAGCAGAATCATATAATCGCATTGATGAAGTGGACGAGCAAGTTAAGGCGTTTCTCACACTAGATGAAGAATCAGCGCGTGCTAAAGCAAAACAGCTTGATGAAAGCTTAACAACAGACGCATCGATATTATTTGGTACACCGATCGGAATCAAGGATAATATCGTTACAAAAGGCTTGCGCACAACTTGTGCTAGTCAGTTTTTAGATAACTTTACGGATCCTCTTTACGATGCAACTGTCGTACAAAAGCTAAACAGTCAACATACCGTTACAATTGGCAAGCTTAATATGGATGAATTTGCAATGGGTTCTTCCAATGAAAATTCAAGCTATTTTACGACACGTAATCCTTGGAATACTGATTACGTACCAGGTGGATCTAGTGGTGGTTCGGCTGCTGCAGTAGCGGCACGAGAAGTATTTTTCGCACTTGGTTCAGATACAGGTGGATCGATTCGTCAACCGGCGGCATTTTGTGGTGTCGTTGGGTTAAAACCTACATATGGCTTAGTATCACGCTTTGGCTTAGTAGCATTCGCATCATCATTGGACCAAATTGGACCAGTAACACGAACGGTTGAAGATAACGCCCACTTATTGCAAGCAATTGTTGGACATGACAAGATGGATGCTACTTCTGCGAATGTTGATATTCCTAGCTATATTGATGCTACCAAACAAGATGTCAAAGGGCTCAGAATTGCTGTTCCAACTGAGTATTTGCAAGAAGGTGTATCAACTGAAGTACGTGAATCTATACTTGCTGCATTAAAAGTATATGAAAGCTTAGGTGCAACATGGGAAGAAGTGTCGCTTCCACATTCACGCTATGCAGTTGCAGCATATTATTTGCTTGCTTCATCCGAAGCATCTGCAAACCTTGCACGCTTTGATGGTGTCCGCTATGGTGTTCGCTCTGAAAAAGCAGAAAACATGATTGATATGTTTAAGCTATCTCGCAGTGAAGGCTTTGGCGACGAAGTAAAACGCAGAATTATGCTCGGAACGTTTGCTTTAAGCTCTGGATATTATGATGCGTACTATAAAAAAGCCCAAAAGGTACGTACTTTAATTAAGCAAGACTTTGAAAAAGTGTTTGCAGATTACGATATTATCATTGGGCCAACAACACCAACACCAGCATTTAAAGTCGGGGAAATCATTGATGATCCATTAACAATGTATGCAAATGATATCCTAACAATCCCCGTAAACCTTGCGGGAGTTCCAGGAATGTCGATTCCATGTGGGCTATCAAAAGACGGTTTACCAATCGGGTTGCAGTTAATTGGTAAACACTTTGATGAACGTACGATTTACCGTGCTGCTTATGCGTATGAACAAGCAACGGAGCATCATAAAAAACAGCCGGTAGTTGGAGGTGCTAAATAATGAATTTTGAAACCATTATCGGTCTAGAAGTCCATGTCGAGCTAAAAACAAATTCTAAAATATTTAGTCCTAGTGATAATCACTTTGGCGCAGAGCCGAATTCAAATGTGAATCCGATCGACCTTGGTTATCCTGGTGTCTTACCTGTATTAAACGAAGAGGCAGTAAATTTTGCAATGAAGGCAGCAATGGCGCTTAATTGTGAAGTTGCAACTGATACGAAGTTTGACCGTAAAAACTATTTTTATCCTGATAATCCAAAGGCTTACCAAATTTCTCAATTTGATCAGCCAATTGGTGAACATGGCTGGATCGAGATCGAGGTCGATGGCAATAAGAAACGAATTGGCATTACGCGTCTTCATTTAGAAGAAGATGCTGGTAAGTTGACGCATGGCGATGACGGGTACTCTTATGTCGATTATAACCGTCAAGGAACACCACTAATTGAAATCGTTTCTGAGCCAGACTTGCGATCACCAGAAGAAGCGTATGCATATTTGGAAAAGCTAAAGAATATAATTCAATTTACAGGGGTCTCTGATTGTAAAATGGAAGAAGGTTCTCTACGTTGTGACGCGAACATCTCCCTACGACCAATAGGACAAGAACAATTCGGTGTGAAAACGGAATTGAAAAACTTAAATTCCTTCTCTTTTGTGCAAAAAGGGCTGGAGTTTGAAGAAAAGCGCCAGCAAAAAGAGTTGTTATCTGGTGGGATCATTGAGCAGGAAACACGCCGGTATGATGAACAGAAGAAAGAAACGATTTTAATGCGTGTAAAAGAAGGTTCTGACGATTATCGTTATTTCCCTGAGCCCGATTTAGTTCCGTTATATATAGATGAAGATTGGAAAGAACGAATTCGTGCTTCTATTCCAGAACTTCCAGACGCGAGAAAACAACGCTATGTAAATGATCTTGACTTACCAGAATATGATGCTGCTGTATTAACAAGCACAAAAGAAATGTCTGATTTCTTCGAAGAAACAATTGCTTCTGGAGCAGATACAAAGCAAGCATCCAACTGGTTAATGGGTGAAGTGTCTGCATACATGAATAAACACTTAAAAGAATTGCCAGAGCTACCACTAACTCCAGAAGCGCTAGCGAAGATGATACAGCTTATTGAAGATGGAACAATCTCATCAAAAATGGCGAAGAAAGTATTCTCTGAGCTCGTAGAAAATGGTGGCGATCCAGAACAAGTTGTTAAAGACAAAGGTCTCGTTCAAATTTCTGACGAAAGTCAATTAACGGAGATTATCACGACCATACTTGATAAAAACGAGCAATCAATTATTGACTATAAAAACGGGAAAGATCGTGCACTTGGTTTCCTAGTTGGACAAGTTATGAAGGAAACAAAAGGACAAGCGAACCCACCAATGGTAAACAAGATATTAGTACAAGAAATGGATAAACGGTAAAATCCAAGATTTGGGACTGTTCTTTAATAGGGAGCAGTCCGCTTCTTTGAAACCTTTTTACTCGCAACATCGTAAAGTAGAGATGAAACCGTAACTTATTTTGAAGAGGCAGGGGGTGCCGTATGAAACGGGCTCGAATAATCTATAATCCTACTTCTGGTCGAGAGATGTTTAAAAAAGAATTACCTGATGTACTTCAACGTATGGAGCACGCAGGCTATGAAACATCTACACATGCAACGACAGGAGCAGGAGATGCTATTGAAGAATCTGCAGCTGCAGTGGAACGTAAGTATGACGTTATAATTGCTGCTGGCGGAGATGGTACGATAAATGAAGTCATCAATGGTATGGCAGAAAAGCCAAATCGACCTAAACTAGGTATCATCCCGGTAGGAACAACGAATGATTTCTCGCGTGCATTATCTATTCCGAGGAACATTCAAAAAGCGGTAGATGTCATCATTGAAGGACGAACAACTGCCTTAGATATTGGAAGAGTGAACCAAGAATATTTTATGAATATTGCAGGTGGAGGCAAATTAACGGAGCTATCTTATGAAGTTCCTAGTAAATTAAAAACAATGATCGGACAACTCGCCTATTATTTAAAAGGAATTGAAATGCTACCTTCTCTTCGTCCTACCCATGTTCGAATAGAATATGATGGTAACGTTTTTGAAGATGAAATTATGCTATTCCTTGTCTCCAATACCAATTCGGTAGGTGGCTTTGAAAAACTCGCACCGACTGCACAAATGGATGATGGCTTGTTTGATTTGCTTATCTTAAGAAAAACAAATCTTGCTGATTTCATCCGCATCGCAACGTTGGCTCTGAGAGGTGCACATCTTGAGGATAGTCTTATATTTTACACAAGAGCAAAACATATAAAAGTCAATACCGAGGAAAAAATGCAATTAAACATTGATGGAGAATATGGTGGATTACTACCAGGAGAATTCACGAACCTCTACCAGCACATTGAATATTTTGTGCCACAGGATTTTATCGTTAAAAATCAGAGAGAAGACAGCTAATTGTTGCGAGCGTCTTCTCTTTTTTATGTTAGAAAATTGTCGAAGAATGAAACAACATGAAAATTTCCTGGGAAATACCAAGAAATTATAAGAATAGTATCGACCGAGTATTTTGTTTTCAGATAGAGATATGATAAACTTTGAACAGCAAAAGAGAAGAAGGACGCGTGATTGATGGTAAAACAAATTCCACCAGTACAGAAAAATCAAACAATAGAATTAACCTTTGAAGATTTAACCCATGAAGGAGACGGTGTCGGAAAAATCAATGGTTATCCGCTCTTTGTCCCATACGGTCTACCAGGGGAAAAAGCAAAGGTAAAAGTAATAAAAGTTAAGAAAAATTTCGGCTTTGGTAAGTTGCTTGAAATAGATCAAGTCAGCCCGGATCGCGTAGAGCCGCCTTGTGATGTATATGTGCAATGCGGTGGCTGTCAGCTACAACATATGAGCTATAATCTGCAGTTGAATATGAAGCAAAACCAAGTAAAAAATGCTTTAAAAAAGGTCGGTCATATTACCGATGTGCCAGTACATTCAACCATCGGGATGGACGACCCGTGGAGATACCGTAATAAAGTACAAATTCCTGTAGGATATCGGGGTGGCGAGTTAATCACTGGATTTTATCGCAAGCGCAGTCACGAAATCATTGATGGTATGGATACATGTGTAATCACAGCTGAAATTAATGATCGCATGGTCGAAGCTGTACGACGTATCGCTGACCGCCTGGGGATACAAGCATATAACGAGGAAAAACATAAAGGTGTCTTACGTCATATTATGGTCCGCACCGGTTTCGAAACGAACGAAACGATGATTGTCCTTGTCACACGTACGGAAGAACTACCATATGAGACCGAGCTAGTGAAAGAACTAAACGAAACGTATCCACAAATAAAATCAATCGTGCAAAATGTGAACAAACAAAAAACAAATGTCATCTTAGGTAAGAATACAAAAGTATTGTGGGGCCAAGAATACATTTATGACACGATTGGGGATATCAAGTTTGCTATCTCTGCTAAATCATTTTATCAAGTCAATCCGGCCCAAACAAAAAAGCTTTATGATAAAGCATTAGAGTATGCAGATTTAAGTGGAAATGAAATAGTAATTGACGCATACTGCGGGATTGGAACGATCTCTTTGTTTTTAGCACAAAAAGCAAAAAAAGTGTACGGTGTCGAAATTGTACCAGAAGCCATTTCCGATGCAAAAGCGAATGCGAAACTAAATCATATGGACAACGTTGAGTTTTATGTTGGTGAAGCTGAAAAAGTAATGCCATGGTGGACAGCGCAAGGCCTCCGTCCAGATGTTATTGTTGTCGACCCACCACGTAAAGGCTGTGAAGAAGCGTTGCTCGAAGCGATGATTACGATGAAACCAAAGCGGATTGTTTACGTTTCCTGTAACCCATCCACACTTGCTCGCGACTTGCGAATATTAGAAGATGGCGGGTATGAAACGAAGCAAGTGCAGCCAGTTGATATGTTTCCGCAGACAGGGCACGTCGAGTGTGTGGCGTTGATAGAGTTGAAATAGCTTGGTGTCAATAGGTTTAGTGGTTTTTAACAGAAAAATAAAGTGTGTTTTTTGTTCCCTCGGACTAATGGTTCGGGGGATTTTTTGATCCTTGGAGTCTTACTTTTACATATAATTGCTTGATATGGAGGAGGGTTTGGCATAAATGTAGAATTAGTACTTTATCCTAGCAGGGATATGGAGCCTTTTAAGCAAGCCGTAACCGTTAACATTTGATATAATTAGTGCAACCTAGTAGAAAAGTTATTTTGATCAAAAAAAATGGTGGAGGAACAAAACATGCAGTATCTTATTCAATTTCAAATTAATATCTTCGCATTAATGATTTTGATAGTACTCTATCTGTTTATTAGAATGAGATCAAAAATAAAAAGTTTTGGTAAAATGCTACTAAGGATGATTTTGATAGCAAGTACAGTTGCAATCATAATAGAACCTTTAACTTGGATATTTGATGGGATGCAATTTGCTGGTGCATTTTTACTTGAGTATGTTAGTAATTTTATATTGTTTATGATGGGACCTCTGTTGGGTGGATTAATGTTAGCATATGTTGATTATTGTATTTTTAAAGATCTAAAACGGATATTGAAGAGAAGGTTTTATCAGGATGTAAGTATTCTTACATTTGCTGTCTTAATTGTTAATATATTTTATCCGTTTTATTTTCAAGTAAATCCAGTTACGAACAGTTTTAGTAGTGGAGAGTATAAATGGATTCATTATGTAACGCTCGCAAGTCTATATATCTACATGTTAATCTTTTTAATAAAGAATAGAAAAAGAACTAAGCTTTATATTGTGAGTATATTTGTATTATTTTTTATGCTACCTATAATTGGGATGTTAGTTCAGTTAATTGACTCAAAATTATATTTTTCATGGACATTCATTGTATTGGGGATTTTGGTAGCGTATGTTTTTCTAGAAACTTCATCGACTGAGGTAGACTATCTAACCAAAGTATACAATCGACATAGTTATGAATCATATTTAAAACACCTAATTGAAACGGATAAAAAGTTTGCCGCAATCTTTATTGATTTAGATAAATTTAAAGATATAAATGATCAATATGGTCACGACATTGGAGATCAAGTACTGATAGTGTTTGCTCAAGTTTTGGGGAAAGTGTTTCATCCTAATTCTCTAGTTTTCAGACTTGGGGGAGATGAATTTATTGTCGTGGTGGAATCTACGAATACAAATGCGGAGTACTATATCTCCCAAATTCAAACGCATCTAGAAGATAATCCTTTAACGTATATCAATCAACTTAGATTTAGTTATGGGTACCAACAATATTCAGAAAAAATGACCGTCGATGAATTATACATTAAAGTAGACAAAGAAATGTATGCACGCAAACATGCGAACAGAATAGGGTGAAGGTTGATGTCACCTACTTTAATAGATCCTAACATAATACCCTCCTTAGGAACGTGGGGGCAGGTTAATTGTCCCATCCTGGAAGCATAACAGATGCCAATAAGCAGGAAGCACAACTATTGCAAAATTAGTGGCAGGACATTTATCTTCATCATTTACTTCCCGATACTCGGTACTTTAAATAGTTTATTTTAGTGGCACGAGAAACCTGACCCCATGTTCCCCTCAACTTTGTCAAGAAATCCTGTTATACTAAATAGGTAGTGATTGGGGACAGGTACTCTATTCAAAAAACTACCTAGCCATCATTCACCTAATAGTCATACCTGAACAAGGAGAGAACGTTATGAATGTACCATGGAAAGTAATCATCGTTGATGACGAGATGCTTATTAGGCAAGGAATTATTAATTACATCAATTGGGAGGAAGAAGGTTTTCAAATTATTGGAGAAGCTGGAAATGGAAATGAAGCCCTCCAATTAATTGATCAGAATCTACCTCACATTATTATTACCGATGTCGTCATGCCGGGCATGGATGGTATCGAATTAGTGAAGCAGGTTAAAGATAAATACCCTTCGATTGAAATAGTAGTGTTAAGTAGCTTTGAGGATTTCGATTATGTTCGTTCAACTTTTCAGAGTGGTGTTGCTGATTATATATTAAAGCCAAAGCTTAATGGAGAAGAGCTAATTAAAACGTTGCGCAAAATTGTACCTACCGAAATTCTTAATAATGAAACAAACAATAGTCCAGCTTCCGTAGAAGAACTTTTGCAAAAAAGTATTAAAGGTTATGCATTAATGAACGGTGAAAGCGCACTTACAGATGCTTTTCCATACAGCCAATTTAGTTTAGTAGCTGTTCACGATAACAATGAAAAAGAAAATGTCTTAACTTACCAGGAAATAGTTGATCAATTTAACAAACATATAGAGCAAATTGAGATGTATCCAATTATAGTCGATGAAAACGATGTCACTTTTATTCTAAATTTTGAGCCAAGCCAGCTCCCGTTAATCAAGGAAACAGTTGCTGAATCGGAAAATCATTACAATGATCTTGATTACGAGTGTGCATGGATAATGACGAGGCCATTTGGATTAATCCGCGAATTAAAAGAGATATATGATGAAGATCTGCTAAGAATGAGAAATTATTTCTTTTATTTACAAGATAGAAAAGTATTGTTGTACGATGATTTGCCAGAAGTACCTGACAATGGCAGCACTTTTGATTTGAATCAATTTATTGATTTTTTTAAACAAAAGCATTTTAGTATTGCCACTCAGTATTTAGCTGACCATGTTGAATCCTTAGCGACTAATTATACAAAAGATATATACGAATTTAAATCATGGTTGGAAAACGTTATCTTCAACATTGTTGTATTATTAGGAAATATGAAATACGATACGACGGAGCTTGAAGCTAAGAAATATGATTACTTCACAAGTATTAATGAAGCGAAACATGCAATTATTGCAGTCAATCTTTTCAATGATTTCTTATCAGAGGTTAAAAAAATTGTTTTAGCCGAAAAAGAGGACCAACCAACGAACATGCAATTATTATTGCAGTATATTGAAGATCATTATACAGAGCCACTTTCCTTAAAAACTTTAGCGGATCATTTTCACTTTAATGCATCGTATCTATCTAGTTATTTTAGTGCGCACCATAAAGAAGGCTTTAGTGATTATTTGAATCAAGTGAGAATTGATAAGGCCAAGTTTATTTTAAAATCTAGCACGACGCCAGTAGCGACAGTTAGTGAATTAGTTGGCTATTCAGATACTAGTTATTTTTGTAAAGTGTTTAAGCGTATGGAAGGGATGTCTCCTGGTAGCTATCGAAAAAAAGCTTCAGCACTGAATTGAGGGAAATCCTATGAAGAAATTACTCAAGATTATTCAAAATAACAACTTGTTCGTCAAAATGTTTCTCGTAATGGTTATAAGCATCGTATCCGTATCAGTCTTAATAACTTTTAGCACGATCCGAATGTCTAGTAGTCTGTTTATGGAAACATTTAGTATTACCAATACAAAGGTGCTCAGCCAGATTAAACAACGTTTTGAAGCCTTCAACTATTCTGTTATTGTTACCGCTATCGATGTACAAAATAATGGAACGATAAAAGATGTTTTAACACAAGAAGATGGAAATTCTGTACAGATGAACACATCGTTCTATGAGATTACCGAACAAATGGAACGTATTTACTATGATAACCCTAACGATGCAAATATGATTTTGTTAGGAGCTAATTATCATTTATTTAACATGAAATATTCCAATTGGCCTATTTCAGCGGAAACATTAGTCAATCATCCGATGACAATTAAGACTAGAGATAATCCTAATGAAATACTTTATCAGTTTGATCAGTCAGAGGCAACGAATGGTATCCCAATGATTGTAGCAACGAAAGCTCTTAGCGAAAGGTCGACAGGTAACATCTATGGATATTTATATGTGCCAATCCGTGAACAAAATGTAAGAGAATTTTATGAAGGCTATACGAGTCAGGGAAACAATGTGTTAGTGATGGATAGTCACGGCAAAATACTCTCCAGCAATCAACGCGAGCTAGTAGGTGATCATGCACTCGATCTTTTAACTTTTACGAGTGAAATAGAGGATAACAATCTAGAGCATAAAGAGGTAAATGTATTCAACAAAGACTATTTAATGTTATCAGAGTATTTACCAACCCTTGATTTATACATTATTAATTTGATAGACAATGATTTAGTAATCGACAATCTAGTTGATACAAGAGAAATAATATTAATAAGTATTGGAATAGTACTTTTAGCTGTGTTGGTTGTATTTATTATCTCAAGAAGAATGACGGTGTCTTTAAGTAGATTGATTAACCAAATTTCCAATATGGCTAGGTACGATTTTAGTAAGCCTGTGCAAGAGAAAGGCGGTTATGAAGCAAGAAAAATGGCGAGTGCGTTTAATTATATGCTTAATGAGCTGCACGAATATGTAAATATTTTAATGAAAACACAGCAAAAACAACGAAAAGCAGAATTAGAAGCATTGCAATATCAAATCAACCCGCATTTTCTTTATAATACGCTAACATCGATTAAGTTTTTAGTGAAGGAAGGAAAAAAAGAAGCTGCTTTAGAGACGATTGATGCACTTATCCCTCTACTGCAAAATGCTTTAGGTAACGTGGATGAGACAATTACGGTTGAACAAGAGATTGTTAACATGAAAAACTATGTTCTCATTAATCAAACGAGATATGGAGATCGAATTAAAGTAAACTATCTCATTTCTCCAGATTGCTTGCAATATTATTTACCAAAGCTTGTAATTCAGCCATTTATCGAAAATGCTTTCTTTCATGGTTTTACTGATAAAAAGCAAGGCCATATTCGCATATTGATCGCACAAAAGGATAATAATCTTGTTTGTGAAGTAATTGATACTGGTGATGGCATGAAAGTCGACAAGACAGAGAAGAAATTACCTTATCTAAAAGCGAAGCGACAATTATTTAGTGGAATCGGTGTAAGAAACGTACATGAACGGATTCAATTATTATATGGCAAAGAATATGGTGTAGAAATAACAAGTGAATTAGGACAAGGAACGAAAGTGAAGATTACCTTGCCTTTAATCAAGTAAAACACTGCCACTCCGGTTAGAGATAACCGCAAAGTGGCAGTGTTTTGTCGTCTAGGCATGCATATATGTGGTAAAAAGTCGTCTCTACTTAGAAAAAAAGTAATAACTTTAATGTATTTTTAACAAGATCCCGCTCATACTAATTCTGAGTTATTTGGTTGTGCAAATGTGGGATGGGAATGGAATTAGCATAAAGCTAACAATATAACTATTTGAAATCTAAAAATATTACTATTTCTAAAGAAAATACAATTGTAATGATAGCGTTTCCAATAATCCCTAATAATAATCAAATTAATACCTAAATATTGTTCTAACAGTGTGTTTATATTCAATGTTATGATTAATCCAGGCGTTAAGATAACGCTTTCAAAACAACTCACAAAAATATAGAGGGGGTTTTTTCAGATGAAAAAACTATGGTTTTTAAGTTTAACTGTATTATTAATCGTTTTTCTAGCAGCGTGTAATGGTGGAGATACAGAAGAAAACAGTTCTAACTCAGGTGACGCTAACTCAGGTGATGAAACAACAAAAGTTACAGCGTGGGCATGGGATCCGAACTTTAACATTGCTGCACTTGAAATTGCAAATGAGCAATATGCAGGCGATGACGTTGAGTTAGAAATCGTTGAAAATGCACAAGATGATATTGTACAGAAATTAAACACAGGTCTAAGCTCAGGTACAATGAATGGTATGCCTAACATTGTACTAATTGAAGACCAACGTGCTCAGAGTTTCTTACAAGCTTATCCAGATGCGTTCTTCCCAATTGGTGACTATTTCAATACAGAAGATTTCGCAGCGTACAAGCTTGAGCCAACTAGTTTTGATGGAAAGCAATATGGTTTACCGTTTGATACTGGTGTAACTGGCTTGTTCTACCGTACAGACTATCTTGAAGAAGCAGGATATACACATGATGATCTAGTTGACATTACGTGGGAAAGATATGTTGAAATTGGTAAAGATGTAAAAGAGAAGACAGGTCAAGATTTCATTTCTCTTGATCCAAATGATTTAGGGATTTTACGTGTTATGATGCAAACTGCCGGTGCTTGGTATGTAGAAGAAGATGGTACAACTGTTAATCTTGAAGGAAATGAAGCGTTGATCCAAGCAATGGAAAACTATAAAGCGCTTATGGAAGCTGATATTGTAAAGGCTAACTCTGACTGGAGTCAATTCCTAGCTGCATTTAACAGTGGTGACGTTGCAACTGTTCCTGTTGGTAACTGGATTGCAGCAAGTATTGAAGCAGAACCAACTCAATCTGGAAAATGGGCAGTAGCTCCAACTCCACGTTTGGACATCGAGGGCGCAGTACAATCATCGAACCAAGGTGGTAGCTCATGGTACGTACTAAATGTTGACGGTAAAGAAAAAGCTGCTGAATTCTTAGGCGAAACATTTGGTTCAAGTACTGAATTCTATGAAGAATTAGTTACTGAAGTTGGTGCAATTGGTACTTATAATCCTGCTGCTGAAACTGAAGCTTATGCTACTCCAAATGAATTCTTTGGTGGTCAGGCAATTGTAAAAGACTTCTCTGAATGGGCTGCTGATGTTCCTCCTGTAAATATGGGATTACACACATATGCAATTGAGGATATCTTAGCTGCACAAATGCAAGAATACCTTAAAGGTAAGGCAATTGAAGATGTGCTTGCAGATGCTCAAGCTCAAGCAGAATCACAGCTACAATAATCTGTTAATGTAAATAATAAAAACCTAAGGGAAAGCCTGGATCTGGATAAGTAGCAGTACGCCAATACAGAGCTATCCCTTAGGCTTTGTTTCTATAAAAAACGTCTAGTTAATGACCTAAAAGAGAACCATCGGTAAGCTTGAATAAACATTTCAAGAAATAAGAGGGATTCTTTGAAAGTAATATACTTTAAGGAGAATTCTTTTCTTAGTAATGCCGAGTCTGTCTCATGAGTTAGGAGGAAATAGGAACATGAGTCAACTGACAAAAGGTGCGAATGTGGGATCCACAAACAAAAAGACATTAGTTCAACGTTTTAAAATGAGTTATATCGGCTGGTTGTTTATTGCGCTATCCGTAGTCGGTATTTCATTATTTTATTTTTACCCAATGGTTCAAGCATTTCTTCTATCTTTAAAATCCGGTATGGGTGCAAACCTTGAATTTGTGGGCCTAGACAACTACGCGAGGTTATTTAAAGATCCAACGTTTATCACAGCACTGACGAATACATTACTGTATTTGCTAATTCAAGTACCGGTAATGATTATTTTAGCATTAATCTTTTCTGTGCTATTAAATGATCCGACATTGAAATTTAAAGGTTTTTTCAGAACAGCCATCTTTTTACCGTGTGTAACATCTCTTGTTGCATATGCAGTAATCTTTAAATACCTTTTTGGTGTTGACGGACTAGTTAACGAAGCATTAATGGGGTTACATGTAATTCCAGAGCCATTAAATTGGCTATCCGATCCATTCTTAGCGAAAATCACAATCATTATAGCAATTACTTGGAGATGGACAGGTTATAACATGATCTTCTATCTTTCGGCATTACAGAACGTGGATAAGCAAATGTATGAAGCGGCAAAAATCGATGGCGCTTCAGCAATACAACAGTTCTTCTTTATTACGATTCCAATGTTAAAGCCAATAATCTTATTTACATCGATTATTTCTACCATTGGTACACTACAATTATTTGATGAAGTTATGAACATTACGAGTGGTGGTCCAGGAAATGCGACACTTTCCATTTCCATGTACATTTACAACCTATCGTTTGAATATACGCCAGACTTTGGATATGCAGCAACCGTATCTTACGTGATTGTTATCTTAGTTGTTATCCTCTCTTTAATTCAATTCAGAGTGGCAGGTGATAGAAATTGAAAAAGTTAAAAAGAGCAGCAACCTATATTTTCTTAAGTGCAGCAGCTTTCGTTTCTATTTTTCCATTTTTATGGATGCTCGTTAGTATGACAAATAAATCCGTGGATGTTACAGGAGGTCGTTTGTTACCAGGGACGCACTTATTTGAAAACTTGAGAGTACTTATTGAGCAAGTTGATATTGGTAGCGCATTGATGAACTCCCTTATTATAGCGGTAATTACAACATTCTTAACGTTATTGATTGGTTCTTTAGCTGGTTATGGATTTGAGATCTATCGTTCACCGGGTAAGGATAAATTATTTGCGGTGCTACTATTATCAATGATGATTCCATTTGCAGCAATTATGATTCCGTTGTACCGTTTATTTGGTCAAATCTCCGGACCAGCTCCTTTTTTAGGTATCGATACGTTAGCAGCAGCATTAATGCCGACGATCATTACAGCATTCTTCATCTTTTTATTCCGTCAAAACACGAAAATGTTTGCGAAGGAATTGGTGGAAGCTGGAAGAATTGATGGTTTAAGTGAACTCGGAATCTTCTTCCGTATTTATGTACCAACAATGAAAACAACATATGCAGCAGCGGCAATCATTGCATTTATGAATAGCTGGAATAACTATTTATGGCCGCTCGTTGTTTTGCAATCACCAGGCAAATTAACAATTCCATTGTTAATTTCCAACCTAGGTGCTGGTTACACACCAGACTATGGTGTTATTATGACAGCGATTGTGATCGCAACACTACCTACCGCTATCGTGTTCTTCTTTATGCAGAAGCACTTCGTAGCAGGTATGATGGGCTCAGTAAAAGGATAATTCAGAGGGACGGTTCCCTTGTCTCAGGCGATATGGGACAAGTGAACCGTCCTAAATTGCATATTTGGAGGAATAGAAATTGCCTACGATTAAACACGATTGGGAAAACTTAGACGTACTACATCGAAACCGTAAATCCGAACGAGCACATTTTATTCCGTTTAAAGAAAGACGAAGTGCATTAACGTTCGACCGCGATAACACCTCTTCAATTAAACTATTAAATGGTCTATGGAAATTCAACTATGCAAATAGCCCAAGCTTAGCACCTGAGGATTTTTATCGGGCAGATTATAATACCGATAACTGGGATGATTTATACGTTCCATCTTCGTGGCAAATGCACGGATACGGAAAGCCAGCTTATACGAATGTGGTTTATCCGTTTCCAGTCGATCCGCCGTTTGTCCCCAATGAAAATCCGACTGGCAGTTATGTAAGAGAGTTTTTCATTCCAAAGAAATGGATTAGTGAACAAATCACACTGAAATTTGAGGGTGTGGATAGTGCGTTCCATGTTTGGGTTAACGGTCAGGAAGTTGGCTATAGTCAGGGAAGTCGCATACCATCTGAATTTGATGTTACTCCTTATATCGAAGAGGGTAAAAATATTGTTGCCGTTCAAGTCTACCAGTGGTCCGATGCGACATATATAGAAGATCAGGATATGTGGTGGCTGAGCGGTATTTTTCGTGATGTATATTTGTTAGCAGAGCCTAAAGTGCACATACAAGATTACTTTGTTAAAACAATCTTAGATGAAAACTATGAAAATGCAGTGCTACAAATAGAAACAGTTGTTGAAAACAACAGTGAAATGCCAGTTGAAGCATACACACTAGCTTATGAGTTGTTAGATGCTAATGGAAGTGTGGTTGTAAGTGAGCAAGATTCAGCGGCTATCTCTATTGCAGCTCATAGCACAGAAAAAATTATTCAAACTGTTGATATTACAAAGCCAAACAAGTGGTCTGCAGAAGATCCATATCTGTATAGCCTGTTACTTTCACTAAAGAATCAAAATGGTGAAATGACGGAAGTGATACCTACAAAAGTTGGTTTCAGGTCTGTAGAGCTTAGAGATGGCTTATTTTGGGTTAACGGTGTAGCCATTAAACTTAAAGGTGTGAACCGTCATGACCATCATCCAGATTTAGGGCGAGCGGTGCCGATTGAGTGGATGATTGAGGACGTTAAACTGATGAAGCAACATAATATTAACGCAGTCAGAACTGCTCATTACCCAAATGATCCAAGATTCTACGATTTATGCGATCAATATGGTTTATATGTAATAGATGAGGCAGATTTAGAAACACACGGGTTTGATGTGATTGGCAACTGGAATCAGCTTAGTGATGACCCGGAATGGGAAGCTGCCTATTTAGATCGCATGAAACGTATGGTCCACCGTGACAAAAACCATGCATCAATTATTATGTGGTCATTAGGAAACGAATCAGGCTTTGGTAGGAACCATGTTGTAATGGCAAATTGGGCAAAATCGTATGACGATACAAGACTTATTCATTATGAAGGAGAAAGTCGTGCGATTACACGTACAGAAAGTGATTATGATCCAAAGCGTGATCCAGAGTCATCGGATATATTTACGACGATGTACACAGCGGTTGAAGTCATGGATAAGTTAGGCGAAAGAACGGATTTGCAAAAACCACATATCCTTTGTGAGTATGCACACGCCATGGGTAATGGTCCAGGTGGATTAAAGGAATATTGGGACACGTTCTACAAGCACGAACGCCTTCAAGGTGGTTTTGTATGGGAATGGTTGGATCACGGTATTCGTCAGTATACGGAAGACGGTCAAGAATATTTTGCTTATGGTGGTGATTTTGGAGAAAATCCACACGATTCCAACTTTGTTATTGATGGATTAGTGATGGCCGATCGCACACCTTCACCAGGACTAATTGAGTACAAAAAAGTTATCGAGCCAGTAATTGTTGAAGCAGTAAATTTGGAAAAAGGCGAAGTTACAATTACGAATCGTTATGATTTTATTTCACTAGCGCATCTACATGCGACATGGACGATTAAATCGGGAGAATCTGTTGTAGCAAGCGGAACAATTCCAGTTAGTGAGATTGCGGGCCGTTCTAATAAGACAGTCGAGTTAGCTTATGACATGAACAAGTTTCATGGTTCAGTAGATGATTTCTGGTTGAACATTGATTTTTCACTTGCAAAAGATAATGATTGGGCATTAGTTGGACACAAAGTTGCATGGGGCCAGTTTGAATTACCTGTCAAAAAAGCCAATTTAGATAATGTAACTTCTTCACGAAGCGCATTGCGAGTCGAAGATTTACGCAACAGTCTTGTCATTCATGGGGATGAGTTTGTTGCCAGGTTCGATAAGGTTACCGGAAACTTAGCGGAATGGAAATATCAAGGTATCGACCTTATTAAAACTGGACCAAAATTGAACCTATGGAGAACGCCAATAGATAATGATCTTTGGGCGCAAAATCACTGGAAAGATGTTCCGTCTATCACGGAATGGAAGAATCATGGTCTTCATAGAATGCAACAACGAATCGACTTTGTTAGCTATAAAATTTTAGAGGACAATCAAGTGGAAGTTGTTGTTCATGCACGTGTTGCTCCACCAGTATTAAGCTGGGGAATTACAACATCCTATACGTATACAATGGATAAGAGTGGAATGCTCGGGATAAATGTAAAAGGAGAACCATATGGTAAGCTTCCAACTACGTTCCCAAGAATCGGGTTAAAAATGGAAGTTCCAAAAATGTTTGAACAAGTAAAGTGGTATGGTCGCGGACCGGGTGAAGCCTATGTTGATAGTAAGCAAGCGAATGCATTTGGTGTATGGTCGAAAAAAGTAGAAGACCTGTACACTCCTTACGTTTATCCGCAAGAAAATGGAAATAGGCATGAAGTGCGCTGGTCAACACTCACAAATCAGAATGGTATCGGTATTAAGTTCCAAGGACAGCCAGATTTTGACTTTAACGCTGCTTACTATACACCAGAAAATATCGAAACAGCACAACACACATTTGATTTGGTGAAACAAGATTTCATTACTGTACAAATTGATCATAAGCAACACGGTCTCGGATCTTCTAGCTGTGGTCCAGATGTATTGGAAAAGTATAGATTATACAGTGGTCCATTCGAATTTGCATTAAAATTAAAACCGAATGTTGGTTAGACTATAAAAATTGAGAATCTTCCTGATTTTTTTCACAGGAAGATATCAAGTAGTATTCAGGTAATTTTTTATGTACCAGTGATTTAAACGTATCAGTAATTGTGAAAATAGTAAGGAAAAGATAATATTTACTACAGAAAGAGTGATTAGCTTGAAAACAAACATTAAAACAGAAAAAGAAGCAAGTATTGATTGGCTTTCAGATGTTAGTGTATTTGCAGTTAACCGAATTCCTGCACACTCCGACCATGTATATTATGAGACATTAACAGAGGCAAGTTCGAATAAACCGATGAGCATGAGACATAGCTTAAATGGTAATTGGAAGTTTAATTATGCAATTAATCCTCAAAATCGAGTAGAGGATTTTTATAAAACTGATTTTGATATTTCAGGATGGGGAGATATTACTGTTCCAGGACATATTCAACTACAAGATTATGGCCAACCACAATATGTAAATACGATGTATCCGTGGGATGGACATAACGATATCCGTCCTCCTGAAATTCCAACGGATCACAATCCCGTTGGTAGTTATGTAAAATCATTTCAAGTGCCAGCTAATATGAATAAAAAACCAGTCTATATATCATTTCAGGGTGTAGAGTCAGCTTTTTATGTGTGGTTAAATGGTGAATTCGTGGGATACAGTGAAGATTCGTTTACCCCTGCAGAATTTGATTTAACTCCCTTTATAACCGATGGAGAGAATAAGCTTGCGGTAGAGGTTTATCAGCGTAGCACCGGAAGCTGGTTAGAGGATCAGGATTTTTGGAGGTTCTCTGGTATATTCAGAGATGTGTATCTTTATACTGTTCCTAAAATCCATGTGAATGATTTGAAAGTTCATGCAGAGTTAAACGACACATATGATGTTGGTAAACTTGATGTTGACTTGAACTTCTTATCAGATATGCCAAGCGGTACAAAAGTATTGGCGAACTTAGCCGATAAAAGTGGTGAAGTAGTATTATCGACAACGATCGAGCCAAATCAATTAGTAGGCAAAATTTCTTTGAAAGTTGATAATCCAAATTTATGGAGTGCCGAAGATCCTTATTTATACAAACTATCGATTCAAATTTTTGATAAATCTGATCAATTGGTCGAAGTAATTCCTCAAAAAATTGGTTTTAGAAGGTTTGAAATGATTGATAACATTATGCATATCAATGGAAAACGAATTGTTTTTAAAGGTGTTAACCGCCATGAATTTAATTGCTATAGTGGACGCACGATAACGAAAGAAGATATGTTATGGGACGTCAAAACAATAAAAAGAAATAACATGAATGCTGTTCGAACATCTCATTATCCAAACCAGACTTATTGGTATGAACTATGTGATGAATATGGTTTGTATGTGATTGATGAAATGAACCTAGAAAGTCATGGTTCGTGGCAAAAAATGGGTGCAGTAGAGCCTTCTTGGAATGTACCGGGAAATAAAAAAGAGTGGGAAAACATTGTTATGGACCGGGCAATTTCCATGTATGAAAGAGACAAAAATCATCCCTCTATCATTATTTGGTCTTGTGGTAATGAATCGTATGCCGGGGAAGTAATTCTGAATGTCTCTAAATATTTCAAATCAGTTGATTCAAGTCGAATGGTTCACTATGAAGGAGTCTTCTACGACCGAGACTATAATGATACAAGTGATATGGAAAGCCGTATGTATGCAAAGCCTGCTGATATAGAGAACTATTTGAATGATAACCCTGAAAAGCCATATATCAGCTGTGAGTACATGCACGCGATGGGGAATTCAGTAGGTGGTATGTACAAATATACAGACCTTGAACATAAATACCCGATGTACCAAGGTGGATTTATTTGGGATTATATGGACCAATCAATAATGAAAAAAGATCGTTATGGTAATGAGTTTTTGGCTTACGGCGGAGATTTCGGCGATCGTCCAACTGATTATGAATTTTGTGGGAATGGTATTGTATTTGCTGACCGCAAAGAAAAACCGACAATGCAAGAAGTAAAGTTCTTATATCAAAACGTTAAGCTTCGCCCTGATCAAACTGGTGTAACAATTGTTAACGACAACCTGTTTACAAATGTAAATGAATTTGATTTAGAATATATTTTATATTTCGAAGGAAAAGAAATCTATCGAAGTAATCTTTCAGCTGATGTAGAGCCATTAAGCGAAAGCCGTGTTGACTTTGAATTACCTAATCATCTGTTCGTTGAGTCTGGAGAGTATTATATTCATACTTCACTCAAGTTAAAAGAGAACACTTTGTGGGAAGATGCAGGCTATGAAGTTGGGTTTGGTCAGTATGTGTTCACAGAAAAACAAACGGAAGTCGTTGATTTAATAGAAGGTAACCTTAGAGTTGTGGAAGGCGATGTGAACATTGGTGTTCATGGCAAAGATTTCACGATCATGTTCTCTAAGCAAGTAGGTAGTTTAATTTCCGTTAATTATGCAGGAAAAGAAATGATTGAATATCCACCTGCTCCATTATTTTGGAGAGCAACAACAGATAACGATCGCGGGTTTGCACAAAACTTTCATTCAGGATGCTGGTTAACAGCAAGCCTTGCTAGAAAGTGTTCAGAGATTACTTTTAACGATGACAAGAACCAAGTGAACGTTGCCTTCACGTATAAGTTTTCAATTAATGATGAAATTGAAACGAAGGTAATGTATACCGTATATGCTGACGGAAGTATTCGAGTGAATTCCGAATATAAAGGTGTTAGTGGACTACCACAAATGCCAATTTTTGCAGTCTCATTTAAAATCCCTGCAGACTACCAACACTTAGAATGGTATGCGAAGGGACCGGAAGAGAATTACTCTGATCGTTCGATGGGAGCAAAGTTAGGTATATTTAAAAATCAAGTAACCAGCAATGTAACGAATTATTTAGTACCACAAGAGTCAGGGAATCGGACTGGTGTGCGATGGGTGAATGTAACAAACGAAAAAGGTCAAGGGATAAAAATAGCATCTTCAAACAAAGAGCTTGAGTGCAATTTTTCCCCATATACCGCTTTCGAACTAGAGAACGCCAGACATCATTACGAATTACCAAATGTCCATTACACAGTTGTAACAGTAGCAGGAAAGCAAATGGGCGTTGGTGGAGATGACAGTTGGGGTGCACCAGTTCATGAAGAGCATCTGATTAAAGCAAATGAGAATAGGCAGTTTGAATTTTTTATTAGTAGAATTTAATTAGTACAATTAAAAAATTTATGGAGGGACTCTAAACAGGGTCTCTCCTAATAGTGCTTTTTTTATATGTGACAGAAAATAGCTAAACTCCGGCATAACTATATGGGTAGTGCTTTCACTCGCTCCAGAAATACACTTTTGCTTTCCGCGGGGGGCTAGTGAGCCTCCTCGTCGCTTCGCTCCTGCGGGGTCTCATTTAGGCCACTAGTCCCGCAGGAAAAGGAAAGCTACGACAGCAATACATCGCACGAAGAAAATTGGGTTGTATTTTCGAGGAGTCGAAGTGGATTTCCTCCGCTGCTAACGGGATTCCTTTGCATCGGGTGATTGGAGCTCCGGGCAGTCGACTCCAGCGGGAAAGCGCGAGCTGAAGATCCACTCAGAAGCGCATTTTGCTTCTGAGTTAGCTGAAGCCGTGCCCGCGGAAAGCGACTGCCTGGAGCGGAAATCACGAGCACTACGTTACGACGGAGTTTACTTCAATTACGCTATCTGTAAGCAATAAAAAGGAGGGATAGACATTGGTAGATGTGCTAAAGACAATCAAACAACACAGTATTATTTCGATCATTAGAACTGATTACTCGAATGAACTTGTAGAGGTTGCTGATCACCTCTATGAAGCGGGGATTCGGGTTGTTGAAGTTACGATGAATACACCAGGTGCACTTAGAGGAATTGAACAAATTAAAGAAAAATATGAAGACATGGAGATAGGTGCTGGCACGGTATTAGACGCTGAAACAGCACGACTAGCTATCTTGTCTGGAGCAAGCTTCTTACTGGCACCAACATTAAGTAAAAAAACGATTGAAATGGGAAATCGATATCATGTACCAGTGATACCAGGCGTTTTTACACCAACAGAAGTACTGACTGCTTATGAATTAGGTGCGCAGGTAGTAAAGGTTTTCCCAGTTGGTTCCTTAGGACCAAATTATATTAAAGATTTGAAAGGCCCATTATCCCATGTAGACATGATACCGGTCGGTGGAGTAAGTAAGGAAAATGCCCAGGAATTTTTAAAAGCAGGAAGTTTTGCTTTGGGTGTTGGTTCAACGATTGTAAGTAATCAGTTAGTAAAAGAAAAGAATTTTGCTGAGATTGGGAAACGAGCCAAGCAATTTGTCGACGTTGTAACCAATTTTTCTAACTAACAAAGGGAGTGAGGAAATGTATATCCTTACGATAGATTCAGGAACTACTAATTCTCGCGTCCATTTAATTGACCTAGAGAGTTCCGAACTGATCGATGTCATTAAAAAACGTGTAGGTGTTAGGAACACGGCAATTGACGGGACAACGAAAGCCTTAAGTGAAGGATTATCTGCTGCAATAGAAGAAATACTTACGAAAAATACCTGTACTACAGCGGACATTGCGTACATTGTGGCTACTGGAATGATTACTTCAAATTTAGGTATTTTAGAAGTTCCACACATACCTAGTCCTGGCAGTATTGATGATTTTGTAAATGGATCTGTGGTTGAGAAATTACCAGAGTTTTTTGACGTTCCTTGTATTTTTGTTCCAGGTTTAAAAAATAATGTTTCGGATACGGAAACTGATTCTCTTTTTGATCACATCAATTATTTTGATGTGATGAGAGGAGAAGAGGTAGAAGCCTTTGGATTAAAAAAGCAACTTGGTTTACAAGGGAAAGGACTATTCGTTTTACCGGGATCACATACCAAATATGTAATGATGGATAATGAACAAATTACCTCATGCCTTTCCACGTTAGGCGGAGAAATGGTATATGCCGTGCAGAAGGAGACGATTTTATCGAGTTCTCTTAATGATGATTTGGTGTCAGAGGCAGATAGAAATTTATTATTAGAAGGATTTAAATCTGGGAATAAATTTGGTCTCACGCGCTCCTTTTATCATATTCGGTTGCTGCAGCTATTTGAAGAAATGAATGAAAATCAGCGTGCAAATTACTTTTTGGGTTCGATATTATCTGCGGATATCCAGGCACTAAAAAATACATATGAAGAACTAGACGTTGCTTGGATTGTTGTTGGTGGATCTAACCCGTTGCGGAAGGCATTTATTCACGTGTTAGAATATATGAATTTTGCTCAAGTGATAGAAGCAAATGATGAACATGTTCAATTGAGTACAATTATTGGTGCGAAAATGCTAGGAGAAAAACGTATGGTAGATACGAATCATTAATTTGTAAAGGAGATGTTAGCAATGAAAATAATCAACTATGAACTTTATACGGTTACACCTAGATGGTTGTTCTTGAAAATTGAAACGGATGAAGGAATCGTTGGTTGGGGAGAGCCGGTCATCGAAGGAAGAGCGCATACCGTAAATGCTGCCGTCGAGGAACTAATGGATTATTTGATTGGCAAAGACCCATTGCGTATTGAAGATCACTGGAACATGATGTACCGTTCTGGTTTTTATCGCGGAGGTCCAATTCTAATGAGTGCGATTGCGGGGATTGATCAGGCACTTTGGGATATTAAGGGTAAATACTATAATGCGCCGGTTTATCAGTTAATGGGTGGTGCGGCTCGAGATTCGATCCGTGTTTATTCTTGGATTGGTGGAGATCGCCCATCAGATGTCGGTCAGGCTGCGAAGGATGTAGTAAATACAGGATTTACTGCGGTGAAAATGAACGGTACGGAAGAACTACAATACATTGATTCTTACAAAAAAATTGACGAAACAGTGGAACGGATTGCAGCAGTGCGAGAGGCAGTTGGTAATGACGTCGGAATCGGCATTGATTTTCATGGTCGTGTGCATAAGCCAATGGCAAAAATATTAGTAAAAGAACTCGAGCCTTATCGACCTATGTTTATCGAAGAACCAGTGCTGCCTGAAAATAATGAAGCATTGAGAGAAATCGCTAACCACACGCATATTCCGATTGCCACCGGTGAAAGAATGTTCTCTAGATGGGATTTTAAATCAATTTTGTCAGACGGTTATGTTGATATCATTCAACCAGATTTGTCGCATGCCGGTGGAATAACGGAAGTGAAGAAAATAGCATCAATGGCGGAAGCTTATGATGTGGCACTTGCACCACATTGTCCATTAGGACCAATAGCGCTTGCTGCTTGTTTACAAGTTGATGCAACCTCACATAACGCCTTTATTCAAGAGCAAAGCTTAGGGATTCACTATAATAAAGAAAATGACATCTTAGATTATGTCAAGGACCGGAGTGTATTTGATTACAAGGACGGTTATGTGAAGATTCCACAAGGACCTGGACTTGGAATTGAAATCAATGAAGAATACGTAAAAGAAAAGGCGAAAGAAGGCCATAACTGGAAAAATCCAATCTGGCGTCATAAAGATGGAAGTATTGCTGAATGGTAGATTAGTGCATCTGAAATAAAGAGATATAAGATAAACGTATAAGAAAGAGGGCGAGTACGATCGTAAAACATAATAAAACATATGTTACAAAAACAGACATGCTGCTTCACGGTGGCGACTACAACCCAGATCAATGGTTAGATCATCCAGACATTCTAGCAGACGATATTAAATTAATGAAGCTTGCCCATACCAATACTTTCTCTGTAGGAATTTTTGCATGGAGTACATTAGAGCCTGAGGAAGGCAGCTACCAGTTTGAGTGGCTCGATGACATTTTTGAAAACATTCACCGAATTGGTGGTAACGTTATTTTGGCTACACCAAGTGGGGCACGTCCTGCTTGGATGTCACAAAAGTACCCAGAAGTGTTGCGTGTGAATGGTAGTCGCGTGAAGCAACTGCACGGTGGCCGACATAATCATTGCTTTACTTCCAATGTTTACCGTGAAAAAACACAACAGATGAATCGCTTGCTTGCAGAAAGATATGGCAACCATCCAGCGTTGTTAATGTGGCACGTTTCTAATGAGTATGGTGGAGAATGTCATTGTGACCTTTGTCAAGAAGCATTTAGAACTTGGTTGAAAGACAAATACAATCATGATCTTAAAGCATTAAATGATGCATGGTGGGGTCCCTTCTGGAGTCATACGTTTTCCGACTGGTCACAAGTTGAATCGCCATCAGCAATCGGAGAAAATGCCGTTCATGGCTTAAACTTAGACTGGCGACGCTTTGTCACAGACCAGACAATTGATTTTTATGAGAACGAAGCAGTACCATTGCGTGAGCTCACACCGGATATTCCAATCACCACAAATTTTATGGCTGATACGTTTGATTTAATTCCTTTTCAATCATTGGACTATAGCAAGTTTGCCAAACATGTTGATGTGATCAGCTGGGATGCTTATCCTGCATGGCATAATGATTGGGAAAGTAATTCAGATTTAGCTATGAAGGTAGGCTTTATTGATGATTTGTACCGCAGTTTAAAACAGCAGCCGTTTTTATTAATGGAGTCGACACCAAGCCAAGTAAACTGGCACGAAGTAAACAAAGCAAAACGTCCAGGCATGCATTTGTTATCTTCCATGCAAATGATTGCCCACGGTTCTGATAGTGTGATGTATTTCCAATGGCGAAAATCAAGAGGCTCTTCAGAGAAATTCCATGGTGCAGTTGTAGATCATGATAACAGCTCAAACAATCGTGTGTTTAAAGAAGTTGCCCAAGTCGGGGAAACGTTAGAAAAAATATCAGCTGTTGTTGGTACGAATCGTCCAGCTGATGTAGCCATTCTATACGATTGGGAAAGTAACTGGGCGTTAAATGATGCACAAGGCTATGGATTGAAAACCAAGAACTATCCGCAAACGTTGCAACAACATTATCGCTCCTTTTGGGAAAATGATATTCCAGTCGATGTTATTACAAAAGAACACGATTTCTCAGATTATAAGCTGTTAATCGTGCCAATGCTTTATTTAATGAGTGAAGATACGATTGGGCGTTTGAAAGCATATGTAGCAGACGGCGGTAGACTAGTGATGACATATATAAGCGGTATTGTGAATGAATATGATTTAACATATCTTGGTGGGTGGCATAAAGATTTACAAGAAATGTTTGGCATGCAGCCTGTCGAGACAGATACATTTTATCCCAATGACCGCAACTATGTAACCTACCAAAATAAGCAATATGAATTGAAAGATTATGCAACCGTACTAGAACTAAACAAAGCAACTACTGAAGGTACGTATGGGGAAGATTTTTATGCAGATACGCCTGCTGTAACAAGCCATCAATTCGGTAAAGGAAAAACTTATTATATTGGCGGGCGTTTAGAAGCACAATTCCACACGGATTTTTATGGAGAGTTAATCAAGGAATTGCTACTAACGCCGGAAGTTAGCGTCAAACATAAAAAAGGTGTATCTGTGCAAACAAGACAAGACAACGACAGTAAGTATGCATTTGTAATGAACTTCACTGAAAAAGCGCAGCCAGTTGTATTTGAAACAACGGTAAAAGATATGATTACAGGAGAAGAAATCAGTGGTGAAGTAACACTTGAAAAATACGAAGTTAAAATTGTGCAAGAACAGAAATAGGCATAGTTGATCGTAACTAGAAATTTTGACATCCATTCTTAATTAAATATAACAGAATGGATGTCTTATCTATTGGAATGATTTTAGAAGACATAATGCTATTTACATGGAAAGGAGAATTGTTATGACGATTTTATTTAATGAACAATCAAAAGAGTTCCATCTTCAAGGAAGCAACACGAGTTATATATTTAAAATATTGGAGAACAATCATCTTGGTCATATCTACTATGGGAAAAAACTTACCCACCGTGACTCATTCGAGCGTATGTATCACGTTCGTCACCAACCGAATACGAATTACGAATTTGAAGGTGATAATAAATTCTCATTAGATTTGATTAAGCAGGAATACCCAGCGTTTGGTACGACAGATTTCAGAGAACCTGCTTACCAATTATTACAAGAGAATGGAAGCACTACAACCCACTTTGAATACAAGGAACACACGATTTATAAAGGTAAGAAAAAGTTAGAAAACTTACCCGCGACTTATGTGGAAGCAGAAACAGAGGCAACTACATTAGAAGTTTCTTTGTATGATCGCGTAATCGATGCAGAACTTCTGTTAACTTATACAGTATTTGAAAAATTTGATGCCATCACAAGATCAACTAAATTTGTGAATCATGGCAATCAAAACTTAAATCTTTTCAGGGTAATGAGTGCGAGTGTTGATTTTTTTGACTCAGATTTCGAGATGATTCAACTATCTGGATCTTGGGCAAGAGAAAGACACATAGAAAATAGAAAGCTAGTCCCAGGTATACAACGGATCAGTAGTGCAAGAGGAACGAGTAGTGCTCAACAAAATCCATTTATTGCATTAAAAAGACCAAGTACCAATGAACATCAAGGTGAGGTTTATGGTGTGAGTTTAGTGTATAGTGGAAACTTTTCAGCCCAAGTAGAAGTTGATCATTATGATGTAAGTCGTTTAATGATTGGGATCAACCCATTTAATTTTAACTGGCTGCTTGAAGCTGGGGAAAGCTTTCAAGCGCCAGAAGTTGTCATGGTATATTCTGATCAAGGACTGAACGGTATGAGTCAAACATTTCACGAATTATACCGCACCCGGTTAGCACGTGGCCTGTGGCGTGATAAGGAAAGACCTGTATTAATCAACAATTGGGAAGCAACTTACTTTGATTTCGATGAACAAAAGATAGTAAATATAGCTAAAGAGTCCAAACAGTTAGGTGTTGAGTTGTTTGTGCTTGACGATGGCTGGTTTGGAAAAAGAAATGACGACACGACCTCACTAGGTGATTGGTTCGTTGATGAATCTAAATTACCGAATGGAATTACAGGATTAGCCAACAAAGTTAAGGATCTTGGTTTGGAGTTCGGTTTGTGGTTTGAACCGGAAATGGTTTCTAAAGTGAGTGAGCTGTATAAAACGCACCCTGATTGGGTGATTCATCGACCAGAACGCAAGATTTCACACGGTAGAAATCAGTATGTGCTCGATTTTTCAAGACAAGATGTAGTTGATTATATTTACGGTTTGATGGCAGAAATTTTACATGAAGCACCAATCTCTTATGTAAAGTGGGATATGAATCGTTATATGAGCGAAATTGGTTCTGCAAAGCTGCCAGCGAATCGACAAAGAGAAGTTGCTCACCGCTATATTTTAGGTGTTTATCAATTGTATGAAAGACTAACTACGGAATTTCCGGAAGTTTTATTTGAATCTTGTGCAAGTGGAGGGTGTCGCTTTGATCCTGGAATGCTCTATTATGCACCGCAGGGCTGGACGAGTGACGATACTGACGCTGTAGAAAGATTGAAAATTCAATATGGCACATCAATGGTATATCCGATTAGTTCAATGGGCGCCCATGTTTCAGCTGTTCCAAATCACCAAGTAGAACGGATAACTAGTTTAGCGACTCGAGCTAATGTTGCATATTTTGGTGCTTTTGGATACGAACTTGATGTCTCGGAAATGGACGAACAAGAAAAACACCAAGTCAAACAGCAAATTCAGTTTTATAAGGAAAATCGCGGTTTGATTCAACAAGGAACATTCCACCGGTTGGAAAGTCCTTTTACACATGAGGCTAACACTACTAGTTGGATCGTTGTTTCACAAGACAAGACAGAAGCTGTGGCTGGATATTATCAACTTCTAGCGTTACCTAACGCTGGATTTCAGCGCGTTGTGTTTAAGGGGTTAGAGCCAAACTATGCATATAGCATTGATGGAATTTCAGAAACCTTTTATGGAGACGAGTTGATGCACGCAGGATTACAGCTAGATAAGTATGCAGGTGAAAGTTTAACTGGAGATTTTTCATCCGCTATTTTTAAGCTAACTAAAATCTAAGAGATAAGACAATCGTTTATTTCAAAGGAATGCAATGTCTAAAGGGTCGGTTGTTGGAAAAAGAAGTGATAGATAAGTCAATTTCATAATACCTTTAAAAGCTGAAGTGAAGGGTGATTAATCGGTATTATGAGATTGATTTGAAATTAAAAATCATGAAGAAGGTGTAGAAACATGAATGAGAAAAAGCGATTTACCTTTTCTGATTCTGATAAGCTATTGCCATTATTTATTGATAGTATCGGATATAACCCTTGTGAACAGGATTTTAAAAGACCTGAAGGATACCCTTATTTTCATTGGTTACAAACCATAAAGGGAGAGGGCAGAATAACGTTTGCAAATCAGGAGTTTGTGCTAAATCAAAATAAGGGGATGTTATTAACACCATATACGCCTCATAGTTATTCTAATCCGACACCAGATAAAAAATGGTCTACAGTATACATTACCTTTAGTGGTGCTTCTATTGACTCGATTCTTGATGCGCTAGATATAAATTATTCGGCTATCTATGAAACAACCGACTCGGTGGTATCCGAGATTATTCACTTAATGATTGATAAGTTCGATAAACAATTAGAAAAAGCCAACTTAACTCATGAAGATTCTATTGAAATGTACAAATTTCTATTAATGTTAAAAAAATATGGGAAAATAGATTACAAGATTTCAACCTTACAATCTTATGATAAAGTGCGTAGAATTGTGGAGTGGTTGGAAAAAGTATATCCTCAAAATATTGGATTAATGGAAATGTCTGAAGAGGCGAAAGTAAGCCCACAGCATCTTAATACGATATTCCACGAAACATTTGGTATGAGCCCGTACGCTTTTTTAGTTCAACTAAGAATTAGAGAAGCAAAGCTTATGCTAATAACAGATCGTGAACTGCCATTAAAAAAGGTATCGGAATTAGTTGGGTTCAACGGGGTTAGTCATTTTGTAACAACCTTTAAAAAAAGAGAGGGTGTCACACCAAACACCTATCGTAAACTAAATTGTTAAAATAGTAAAACTCATAGAATATTACTCTATGAGTTTTACTATTTTAAAGTTTATAGGAATTTATTGATATATAAATCACCAAACAAAAAAATTATAATGTATATATAGTTAATTAATTTAATTTAAGAAATAATATTTCAAAAAATGGCCTTCTACCACACTTAGAAGGTTATTAAAGGAGAAAAAATGTAAGCGCTTATAGTTGAGGATATTTAAATACTTGCAGCAGCTTTTTTGCTAGATTCTTCAATGGAATATAAGTGATTTAATTTATCTTACTTTAAGGAGGTGACATAGTTCATTCGTTGTTAAGTTTAAATAATTATAATTACCTCAAGTGTATCTTGAAAGGAGAATGTATACGCATGGTCAAAAAAGTCTTTTCGATCTTATTAATATTAATGTTGATCGTTTCAATGACGCCTATTACCTTTGCTGCTGAGTCAGAGGTTACAATTAAAGGTGGAAACTTTGAGATGGTCCCTGGGGAGTTCTCAGTTCTACAATATGAAACAAGTAATGATATTTCCATAACAGATGTAACTTGGAATGTGGATAAACATAACGTTGTAACCGTAGATGAGCATACGGGCAGAATAGATGCTATTGGTACGGGAACAGCTAATATAAAACTAACTGCTGTCGATGAAAATAGCAATACGCATAATGCTACTGCTACTGTTACTGTCTCAGGAGGACCTACACCGATTGTTGAACCAATTCCTGAGCTTCAAAATAATAACAGATTAGATTTTATGATGGGTGCCGATGTTTCTTCTTTATACCAAATTATGCAGGAGAATAAGAAATTTTATGATTTAGAAGGAAATGAATCTCACCTTTTTGATATTTTAGAAGAAAATGGTGTCAACTGGGTTCGTTTGAGAGTCTGGAATGATCCATACGATGAATTTGGAAATCCTTTAGGTGGTGGAAATACTACCATAGATACGACTATTGAGCTAGCAAAGCAAGCGAAGGAAAGAGGGATGAAGGTTTTTACTACTTTCCATTATAGTGATTTCTGGGCACATCCAGGTCAGCAAATCGTACCGAAAGCATGGAAAGGTTTAAGTAATGATGAACTTGCTATTGCAGTAGGAGAATTTACAACTGAATCTTTAAACAAAATGAAGGATGCCGGTGTATATCCTGATATGGTTGGTATCGGAAATGAAACGAATAGTGATATCCTTGAGATACCATTTAATTTAGGTAACGGAAATATAAATCCTGATGCTGTAGAAATATTTAAAGCAGGTGCTGCAGCTGTTAGAAGTACAGACCCTGACGCAGATGATCCGGATAACAAAACATTAGTGTCATTCCACCTTGCTAACGGTAACAATACTTGGTTATATGAAAACTTTGCACAAGCTATGGAAAATAATAATGTTGATTATGATGCACTTGGTGCTTCTTACTATCCGTCATGGCATGGAACATATGATGAAGTTCTAAATAATTTAAACAATATTACTGATACGTATGGAAAATATGCATTTATTGCTGAAACTGCTTATCCATGGACTATTAATGAAGACGCTGGGGATGATATTCCGCAAAACTTCAAGCACGGAGATGTTAGCACAGTAGGATTAGCGGCTTCTGTTCAAGGACAAGCTACTGCACTTCGTGAAGCAATTAATGTGGCAGCTAAAATTGACAATGAAAAAGGTCTAGGTGCCTTTTATTGGGAACCAGCCTGGTTACCAGGTCCTACGACTGGATGGGCAACTCCTTATGGAACAGGATGGGAAGTTGCAAACTTATTTGACATCAATGGTTATGCGTTACCTTCTATAAAAACATTTGAACTAGTAAGAGGAGATCAAACCGTACCGGCTAATGCGAATGATTATGCTTATGGCTGGGAAACTACCGTACAATTGGTAAAAGGTTCAACGCTTAACATGCCTAGTGAGATTATTGCTGTGAAAAACAACGGTATGATGGGAGATGCCAAACGTACGATTACAAGGCAACCAGTCGTTTGGAATACAGAAGATATTGCTAATGTTGATGTAAATACGGCTGGGGAATATATCGTATTTGGTAGTTTAAATGGTGGGGAAGATAATGCATTTGCTCATGTTATCGTAAAAGAGTCAGAAAATGCTACTGCAGAAGCGCCAACATTCAGCTTGGCAAGTGGTTCAGAAGTAGATGCAATTGAACACGGCTATTCTGCATCAGTTAGACACCTTGTTGATGGTGGGGGTACCATTGAGTTAGCAACAGACACACCGAATGCACAAATTGCATTTACTTTAGATAGTGCACAGCCTAGGCAAGGTCTTGACCAATGGGGATGGCCAAATGGTCAAGTTGAAGGAGCTACTCGAGAATTAGCTGGTGCTCCTTACATTAAAGCATCCGATTCTATTCGTGTTTATTCTGGTCCAATTCAAATAACACACAATGTAGAAATCAATGCAACAACAAGGCGTCTAGGTTACAATTATCAATCAGGCAGTTGGGGTTCTGACGAAACAATACTCGGCTATAGCCCCGTAGTGAGTGCTAGTTATAAAGCTGTTTATGATTACAGTGACGACCTATTAAAAAATGGTGGATTTGAATCTGGTGATCTTACGGATTGGACGTTGATTTCAGATGCGTCAACAGCTGAAGTCATTACACCACAAGATTTCGTAACACATGCCTATGCCGGTGATCACGCTTTCGAGTTTTCATTAGATGCTGGTCAAAGCTTAACACTGGAACAAGAGGTAGATGTACCAAATGGTGTATATAACCTATCGCTATTTGCAAGAGGAGATAATCAAACGAGTGATGAGACGGTTATGGGTCTAACTGCTGAATCAAGAGGTCAAGAGTATACAGGTGATGTGAAAACATTTAATGTGCCTGGTGGTGAAATGATTTGGAGACAATACGCTGTAAAGCATATTGAAGTTCGTGATGGAAAACTAGCTATTGGCTTCGATGCGGAAACTAGTGATTCGTACACTGGCTATATCGACCATATTGTTTTGGAAGCAACTAGTGGAGAAATTGCTTTGGCAGATACGGAAGCGTTGGAAGCGGCTATTTCCGCTGCTGAATCATTAGATGCTGACATGTATAAGGAAGCTGGGTATAGTACTCTTCAAACAGCTGTACAGAATGCTACTAGCTTATTACAAGATTCTGGTGCTTTACAAAGTGAGATCGATGCAGCGGTAGATGCGATTCATACTGCGATAGAGGCTTTAGAATTGAATCTTTCAAAATTAGAGGCTCTAATCGACACTGCATCCGCTATATCTAATAGCGAAGGCAACTATACAAAAGCATCTTATCAGGCTCTACAAGATGCGATCAGTGTAGCCGAAACTGCACTAGGTACGATTGATTCTGAACAAGAATTAAAAACAGCACTTACAGATTTACAAACTGCAATTGATAAATTAGAAACAATTGACCCGTTGAATCGGATTAAAGAGATGATTCAAGATAGCGCATTGAACATTGAGTTAGGAACTGCTAATCAAACAAGCTTTACTAAAGAGGAAATGAGATATTTAGTAGATAACAATATTACGATTCATTTAACAAAAGATAGTGTTCAATTAACTATTCTGTCAGCTAACTTTACCGGAAGTGATTCTGTAACAATCAAAGTAGTAAACAGCAGTGTGGATACTCCAGAAGGTAAAGCGTTAAGAGGTGATATGTTTGATTTCACCATAACAGAAGGGTCAGTTGACCTAACTGATTTTGACGATTATCCTATTCTGTTGAAATTCATGATTGATTCAACGACTGTGTCTGACGAAGAAAATCTAGGTATCTATTATTATGATGGATCAAACGGATGGGCTGAACAGCATGGTGGAGTCTATGCAGATGGTGCATTTACTTATCCCGCAGATCATTTCAGCACGTATGCTGTAATGGAAACTGTTGAAGATAGCGATGATACTGGGAATGAAGACGGTGGTGAATCATTACCTGATACAAATATCGGATCATTTACTTGGATGCTTTGGGGTCTAATGTTCTTGCTAATAGGAGCTGCAACATATTTTGTGAAAATACGAAAAATGAAAGTGACGAAGGATTAATGAAAAAAATCAAACGAAGCTTTCCAAGTAATCTATAAATTCGGCGGTGTTGGAATGACTAAGTAAGAACATGTTACTTCATTTGTTGATTATTGTTGGATGGTTTGAATGTATAAAGAAGGTTCACTTTCTAGTCAAAGAAAGTGAACCTTCTTTTTCGAGTGGAGACATGTGTTACAGGAAGGCAGTTCTAGATGCAGCGATTTAATCGGTATAAAGGGTTGAGCTTTTTACAGTTCCAACTTCAATAGATTTATTTGCTCACCATAAGGAAGGTTTCATCTTGGAACATAGACTGTGTAAGTGATACCAAATTTCCTGAGAAAGAAGTTTTTTTGGAAGTAATCTAAATACTAATCTCAAACGTTAGCTAATTGAATC